>JAOZTW010000543.1:0-522 GCA_029938985.1 Bacteroidales bacterium
TTATTTTAAATTGTTGGGTATTTTCACTTTCAATACAACACAGGCAAACGTCCATACCATCGGTATTGTCGCTTGTTGCTTGTTTTAACGATTGATAAATTCCATTATGCAGTTGCAATAAAATATCAGCAGGACTTGTAATTTTATCTTCATTCACAATTTTATTTAACAACTGCATTCCTATCATGCTCATAAAAGCACCAGGAACTCCGTGTCCAGTACAATCTACTGCGGCAATAAACTTTTTCTCCAAAAATTCGTCTTTTGCAGGCATATATGTAAACCAGTAGAAATCACCAGAAACAATATCTTTAGGGCGAAACAAAATAAATAAATCCAATTGTTTTTTTATTCGTTCCTCAAAAGGTAAAGTAGCTGTTTGGATTGTTTTGGCATAACGCACACTTGCAGTTATGTGTTCGTTTTTTTCATTTAATTCAAAATTCTTATCATTAATTTCATTGTAAGCATCTTTCAGATTTTCGTTTTGTGTACTAATTTCTTCTTTTTGTTGATAAAGTT
>JAOZTW010000543.1:622-4054 GCA_029938985.1 Bacteroidales bacterium
CTTCATTAAACTCTTTTAAATTATCTGCTTGTGTTTGTATTTCCTCGTTTTGTTGATAAAGTTCTTCATTAAACTCTTTTAAATTATCTGCTTGTGTTTGTATTTCCTCGTTTTGTTGCAAAATTTCTATTGTTCGTTCTTTTACAATTTTTTCGAGTTTTATTTTTGCTTTTATCACTCTTCGCAACGATAATTTAACTATAACTACAATTAACAAAATTGATAACATCAAATATAATATATATGCCCACCATGTTCTGTACCAAGGGGGTAGAATTTCAAATTCGTAAGTTCCTATTTCACTTTCAAAACCGTAAATATTTTTCGCTTTTACTTTAAACACATAATTTCCTTCGGGGAGATTTGTATATTCCTTCTCTGTTTTATCAGTCCAAGAAGACCATTTTTTATCAAAACCCACTAATTTATAACTATATTTTGTTGTTTTTTGCGATATATAATACAACGAAGCATAAGAAAAATTAATAGTATTAAATTTGTATTCTATACTTGGTTTTAATGAGTTAGGTTGCAAAAGCGATACGATATTAATATTTAAAGAATCATTTTTATTATAATTAGCTCCATTAAAAATCAAAGAATCTGTATTAATTGTAACTTTACGAATAATTGTATTAAATTTCTGCTGGTAATTATAGTCCGATTTTCTATTGTATTGCAACATACCATCTGCTCCTGCGGCATACCATAAATTTTTATACGGAAAAATTCCTTTAAATTTCATAGGTATTCTTTTATAAAAAATACTGTCAAAAAAGTATGTTTTATCTTTTTGTTTATATAAAATACCATGATTATTAACCCATACGTCTCCATTTTTGTTTTGAATAAATTTGTTAATCATAAATTTTTGTTCTTGAAAAACATTTCCAAATTTATTATATGTAACAAAAGAGTCTTTCTCTGCAACATATTTATACATTTCTCCCGATGCAAAAAAGATAGCCTTATCTTCAACTTCAAAAATATGGCTAATTATTTTTGAATCCGCTACTGTATCATAATGTTTTATTTCTGTATTTTCAATTGAATTGAAAAAATTATTTGATTTTTCTATTTCTATTCTATAAAGTCCTTTACCGTCTGTTGATATCCACAATAAATTATTTATCTCAACTATAGTATTAATACCACTTGCAAAATTTTCAATTGTTTTGCTTTGCCAAAGCTTGCTTTTTTGTTCTTGTTTTAAAATATAGAGTTTATTTTTACCTCCTGCATAAACTATATCGGGATTTAGTTTTGATTGTAACATACAATAAGTTATTTCTCGCATAATTGGTTTTTTTGCTCCAACTACCGACAAGAAATACGATTGCCCGACTAAAAGAGTTGTATCAAAATTATTTTGATTAACAAAACTTAACGCACACCTTGTTTCATTTACTTGGCTTTCTATTCTTTCAAAAGTTGGAATACTGGCATTTTTTTTATCAAAATCAGTATTATAATAATAAAGCCCGTTGGAGGAGGCAAGATATAAATTATTTTTATAATTCAAAATATTTTGAACACTTCCTTTTAATAAATTTGTTGAATTCCAAATTCTAAACGGAGATGGTATTTCTACTTGCGAAATTCCATTATTTAGAGCCAGCCAAAGAGAATTGTTTACAAACAACATTGCAGTAACAGCATCGTCTTGCAAGTTGTTTTGCATATTTATGTAGTCAAGTATTTTACCTTGTTGATTTACAACAATTATACCTTTACCAAGTGTAGCAATAGCTAAATTATTATCTGGTAATTTTATCAGGTCGTATATTTTATTTTTCGCAAAAAAACTATCTGCCTCTGTTTTATAATCAGATAATATTTTTTCGCCCTTTATTGTATCTGCCTTTGGTCTGTATTTTAATAATTTGCTTTGCAAAGCAATAATAATTTCATCTGGATTTTTTTTATTTAAGACCATTGAAAAAACAACTTGCAGACTCAGCTCCTCAAACGAAAAAATTGGTTTCAACGAGTCGCCTTCAATAACACACAAACCTTTTGATAGTTCCTGAATATAATATGTTTCATCTACAACACAGCTTAAAAAAAAACGTTTTGGAGGATAATAAACATTTATTTTTTCAAAAATATTATCTGTGTCTTTATATGGTTTGTATTTATACAAAGCATCAAATGCGTTAAAAAACACTTGATTATTAGCAATTTTAATTCTCCATATATTTGGACTTTTTTTAATAACCGAAGTATCTAACTGTTTACTAATAGAATGGTATTGCATTGTACCAATGGAGTCGGGAGCAAGGTAGCCAAAAGAACCGAATGCACCAACATAGATAACACCATTATTATCAACAGCAAGCGAACGAACCGAGTAGTTATTTTCTACAACTATTATCCTCCAATTTATTCCATCAAATTCTAAAACACCACTTCCGTTAGCAAAATAAATAACACCTCGTTTATCTTTTACTATTGCAAAGTTTTGATTATGTGCATTATATTCCTTTGATAAATAATTGGTAATAAAAGGTGTACCAATATATTTATTATTTTGCGACAAGCAAGCAATGCTTATCAATATAAAAAAAATTAGACTTATTATTTTTGTTTTCATAACATATTAATTAATAATAATGAGTTATATTTTCATAGTTTTATACCCACAACAGTAATATCATCAGGTTGTTCTTCTTTTCCTTACCAATTAAGGAATGATACAATTATATGGTTATAAAGCAATAGAATAAAGAAATACAAATGTGTAAAAACTTTTGTATGGGTACTTACGTCCTTGACATCCAACATAAACAAGATTAGGCATATTTTCAGAAACAAAAAAACTTGTTATACTTTCTTTGTAAAGCATTTTTACATTTTGGTTATCTATTATTTCATAAACTCCGTTTCTTGTAGCAACAAGCAATTTATTATTATTCACTGCGTTGTCTGAAATCTTAAAATCTAAAAATTTTGAACATCGCATATTTAGATTATCTAATTTCTTAAATTTACTTTGCGTATTTTGTTCCAAAAAATTAGCATAATCGTATTTAATACATTTGTATAACATATTTTTGCTTAAAAAGTCGGAGGCTTCCGACTCTATTTTATACAAAACACTGTCTTTATGAAAAGCATTTTCGTCATATATATATAATCCTGCTTTAAATGTTCCAATCAATAATTTATGGCTACCCACGTAAGTTGGACAACTAATAATTTGAAATTGTCAAAAATATTTATACTTTTGCAGATTACAAAATTATAATAAATTATGAATATAAGAAAAAAAATACTATCAATATTTAAAAAAAAGGAAAAAGCTTAAGAGCGATTTCATCAGATATTGATATTCCAAAAAGTACAGTTCATCATAATGTTCAACAAATTCAAAAACGTGGCTACCCACGTAAAGTTGGACACTTTATTGCACACGCCAGTCAGGTGTTTTTC
>JAOZTW010000544.1 GCA_029938985.1 Bacteroidales bacterium
GATACAATTATTCAATGGTTCAATGATACAATTATTCAATGGTTCAATGATACAATTATATAATTATAAACCAATAGATTAAAAAAATACAAATGTGTAAAAACTTTTGTATGGGTACTTAATTTACAATCTTAAATAAGAAACAAAAACTTAATATGGACAGACTGATAACAATAAAGAAATTTTATACAAAGTATTACGAAATAAGTAAAAATTTTCGTCCAAAAGATGAGTCTGAGCATCTTGCGGTGGGCTGGAGTTCCGAAAATTCGGCAAACGATAGCTATAAAACAATTGCTTCTTACAAATTTCAAGATTGGAAAAAAATGAAAAATATTCTTGACATTGGTTCTGGTTTAGGAAATTTTTTGCCTTTTTTGAGAAAAGAAAATAGTTTTACAGGAAATTATATGGGAATTGAAATTATAGAAAATTTTGCTTTATCTGCACAAGAACAATTTTTATCGGATGAAAATTCAAGTTTTGTTTATGGTGATTTTTTGAAATATAATTTTGAAGATAAAATATTTGACTGGTCGTTCTCTATTGGCAGTCTATCTATTGTTCAACCAAATCAACAAGCTGAGGATATCTTAACAATAAAAAAAATGTGTTCGCTTTCGAAACATGGTATTAGTGTTTTTTTAAATGATAAATCAAAATTCAAAAAAAACAATATTGCAAGACTGATACCTCCAGGAAATCTTATTGCAGCTCATAATATTGAAGATTTTGTGGAAATGTTAAAAACAGAAATAAAAAATTATAAAGATATTGAAATAATGCAATTAAATGTAAATGGGGTCGCAACTCCTAAAACATTTATTCATGTGTTTTTCTAATAAACAAATTAAGAATTAGGAATTAAGAATTAGGGCATAAAAAAATGGGCGTTTTTCATAAGTGTAAAGTAAAAGGCTTTTTTATTTTTTAAATACCGCAGTTTACTTATTGTAAATGAGGATTTTAAAATAATCAAAAAAACGCAGTAATTTGTATTTATGAAAAATGCCGATGCGAGACAATATTTTGTTAATGTTGTAATTATTATCGTATTATGAAAATGTTTTATATTGCCAATTCTCCAAACAGGAGATTGAAGTTTAATTTATGTTTCATTAATTCAATTTTTTGTTTTTCATTAAATAAAAAAATAATTGGAAAAAAGCCTATTGAATTTCCACTGAATTTCAACCGAATTTCCATCGAATTTCATTTAGTATTTTTAAAAACTAAAAATTGACTAAAAACAATAAGTGATGTAGAAAAAATTATTGTAATAATTATTTTTAACAAAGAAAGGTGAAAATCAATAAAACTGAATATATCAATAATAAAATAACTTACATGATGAATTATTACCATCATTGTGGAATATTTTAAGAACCAAGTTAAACCTAAATCTTGGATTCCAGGTAAAGCCCCAAATTCGTAACCATTTCTTGGAGCAAGTAATCTAATTATAGTTGGTCTTGAAAAGGTTGCAAACAATGTTGCGGAGGTGTGTACAGCTATAGTGTCTAAAAAAATATCAATAGACAGTCCAAGAAGAAAAGCAATTAAAAGTATTATCCAACCTGCAATTTCAAAAGGTAGCAATAATATGAATAAAATATAAAATTGAGGGGAAATATCTAAAATACTAACATTTATATTGCTAAGTAGTACAACTTGAATTAATACTAAAATCAAAAAAAATATTGCATTTTTTATTATTATTTTTATATCCATTTACGAGTAAAGAATTTCGAATTTGTTAGTAAAAAATAAAAATATTTATATTTTGAAAAATGCCAACTATTGAACTGAAAATTTGTAATCCATAGGTTTTAAAATGCCTAAGTGAAAATGAAATAATCAGTAACTCCAGAATACGCCGTTTTTTTGTTCTTCTATTATTCTAATAAATCTGCAAATAACGAGCTATTTAATGACTATAAAATTTTTAAAAGTGCAAAATAAACAAGTAGGTTGGGCTTAGTTATTTTTTCTTTTTCACTAACCTAAGTTTATGTGAATTAAATGCTTCATTAATTTATTGCCACAATGCAATAATAACTTACTGTTCAATTTGTCCTTCTGTTTTTATTTGTAGTTCTAATTGTTCTTTTCTTAAAAGATTTTTTATTAAAAAAACATTTTTTGATGTTTTAAAATCCTCCATTAGTTGAACTGTAATTGTATAAAAATTATCTTGATTATTTTTTCGGTATTCTTTTATTGTACCAATTATTATACCTTCAGGAAAAATTGCAGAATAACCACTTGTTACAATTGTATCTCCTTCATTAATCTCTGAATGATTTGGGATTCCTTCTAATTTTACTCGTCTATAATCTCGCCCTTCCCAAACCACCGAACCAAAATAATCGTTATTGTTAATTTTTGCACTTATACCTATTTTTGAATTTAATATTGACAAAACTACTGAATAATTGTATGATACATTAGTAACAATTCCTATAACACCTATACTTGAAACAACCGCCATGTCTGGCTCAATACCATGCTTACGTCCTTTATTAATAGTTATATAGTTGTTTTTTCGGTAGGTTGAATTTTTTATAATATTTCCAGCAATATACGAATATTTGTGTACCAAAACTGTATCGTACATAAAATAATATTTTGCCGTATCAATTTTAGATGAACTAAACATTTTGTTTTTCATCTCTGTGTTTTCTTTTATCAGCATATCATTTTGTAGTTTTAAATCAAGATATTCTCTTAGCCTATATACACCTGTATATATACTCGCAGAAATACCATTTGAAGAATTCATTACAATAGTATATTTTCTCCGATTCGAATTAACCGAAAAAGCTATTGCAATTGTTTCTAACAACAAAAAAAGTATCGCAAAATTAAACCTGTTTATGAATTCTAAAATATTTTTCAACTATTTTCTCATTAAAAAAGGAAACTTTCCTACATTTTTTAAAGCAATACCTGTTCCACGTGCTACAGCATGTAATGGATCTTCTGCTACTTTTACAGGTAAATCTGTTTTTTCTGATAGCCTTCTTGCAATTCCTCGCAACAATGCTCCTCCTCCTGTTAGCCAAATGCCGTTTTTAAAAATATCAGCATAAAGTTCTGGTGGAGTATGTTCTAATACATTAAAAATAGCGGTTTCAATTTTTGTTAACGATCTATCTAAACATTGTGCTATTTCTTGATAAGAAATTGGTATTTCTACTGGCAAGGCGGTCATTTGGTGTGGACCTCTTACAATATAATCGGCAGGTGGATTTTCTAATTCTACAAGGGCAGAACCTACGTTAATTTTTATCCCTTCTGCTGTTCGTTCAAATATTTTTATATTGTGCTGATGCCTCATATATTCTCGTATATCTTCGGTAAAATCGTCGCCTGCAATACGTATCGATTTGTTGGTAACTATACCTCCAAGAGAAATTACAGCAATTTCGGTTGTGCCCCCACCTATGTCAACTATCATGTTTCCTTCTGGTGCTTCCACATCAATTCCAATTCCTATTGCGGCTGCCATTGGTTCGTATATCATATATACTTCTCTGGCTCCAGCATGTTCGGAGGAGTCACGAACAGCTCGGCGTTCAACCTCGGTACTTCCCGACGGAATACCAACCACTATTCTTAACGAAGGTGTCCAAAATCTTCCTTTTGCAGTACTCATTTTTATCATGCCTCTTATCATTATTTCGGCAGATTCGAAGTCTGCAATAACTCCATCACGTAAAGGTCTTACTGTACGAATCCTATCATGCGTTTTTCCGTGCATTAGTTGGGCTTTCGTACCAATTGCCATTACTTTTTCTGTCTTTTGATTTAATGCAATTATTGAAGGTTCATCAACTACTATTTTGTCGTGATGAATTATTATTGTATTTGCTGTGCCAAGATCAATGGCTATTTCTTTTGTGAAAAATGAAAACAATCCCATCTATTTGTGTGTTATAAAATTATGAATTACAGATTATTTAATTACGAATTTTAAGTATATTTAATAAAACATTGGCGTTTTTCATAAGTGTAAAGTACAAGGCATTTTTATTTTTTAAATACCGC
>JAOZTW010000545.1 GCA_029938985.1 Bacteroidales bacterium
GGTATCAACGCAAGAAGGTGCGAAATCAATAGCCTTGCCTGTAAGGGCAAGGTATTAACGCAAGAAGGTGCGAAATCAATAGCCTTGCTTGTAAGGGCAAGGTATTAACGCAAGAAAGTGCGAAATCAATAGCCTTGGCTGTAAGGGCAAGGTATTAACGCAAGAAAAAAGCAAGCACCAAAGGTGCGAAATAACTTACATTAGTGAAAAGATAATTCCTCTTGTTCTTACAGGCAAGCCTATTGATTATCAAGCCTTTGGTGTTTGCTTTAAGTTCGTAAAGTAGAATTAGTAAATAAACGCCAAAATAAAACTCTGAATTACTATGTTTAAAACATTTTATACTCTAATTGTTGCTCATCTTTAATATAGTTTAATACTTTTTCGTTTACTTCAATTCTATTGTTTTTGGACTGCATTTGTATCCAAATACGAGACGAAGGTTCAAAAATTAAAAACTGTAAGTTACTTTCTCCTTTATTTTCTTTGGATAGAGTAGCAAATTCTTCTACAAATTCTTCAGTCAATCTCTCTATCGGAAGTTTAATTGCAATACTTTTTACACTCATATCAGATAACATATTAATTTTTTTAACTCTAAATTCAAATTCGTTTGGACTATTATAACGTGATTCTGCCCGTCCTATTATGTATAATTTATAACCAATTTCAAAAAACTGTTTAAATTGAAGATATTGCTTTGAAAAAAATGGAATTTTAAAGCTATCCGAAAAATCTTCAATAGTAATATTTCCCCACGGTTTTCCTGCTTTGGTAGTTCGGTGTTCTACATTTGTAATCATGCCCGCAATTTTTATATCCTTGCCTTTCAGTTTGTTTATTTCTACCAGATTAGATAATTTTGTGTTGCAAACTGCACTAATAACATGCTTGTCAGAATCTAATGGGTGGGCTGATAGATAGATACCTATAAGCTCTTTTTCTTTATTAAGCTTAGCAAGCTGGCTCCATTCATCTTTTACAATTGGCGGTTCTGGTTTTTGCACCTCAACAGCTGAGTCGCCACCAAACAAAGAATTTTGATTAGCATCTGCTCCTTGTTGCATTTTATTTCCATATTTCAACAATACATCAATAAAAGGAATCCCTTCGTTTGTGTTTTCTATATATCTTATTCTTTTGTATTTACCAATATTATCGGTGGCTCCCGAAAAGATTAGAGCATCTAAAACACGTTTGTTTACCGAAGATAAATTTACTCGCTCCACAAAATCATAAACATTAGAATATTGCCCGTTTTCTACTCGTTCTTTAATAATATTTTCCACCGCAGCTGCACCAACACCTTTTATGGCAGCAAGTCCAAAACGAATTTGTCCTTTTTTATTTACCATAAAATTTTTAAAACTCTCGTTTACTTCTGGCCCCAAAACGTCAATTCCCATTCGTTTGCTTTCGTCCATAAAAATAGAAACTTTTTTAATATTTGTAAAATTCCTACTCAGTACAGCCGCCATATATTCAGCAGGATGATGTGCCTTAAGATATGCTGTTTGAAATGCAATATAGGCATAACATGTTGAATGTGATTTATTAAAAGCGTAAGAAGCAAACGCCTCCCAGTCAGACCAAATTTTTTCAACCTTTTTTATGTTGTGTCCATTGGTTTTACAACCCTCAAAAAACAAAGGACGTAGCTCGTCAATTAATTTCTTTTTCTTTTTACCCATTGCTTTACGCAAAGAATCGGCTTGACCTTTGGTGAAGTTTCCTAATTTTCGTGATAATAACATTACCTGTTCCTGATAAACGGTAATACCATAAGTTTCTGCCAAAAATTCGTCCATAGCAGGTAGGTCGTATTCAATTTTTTCCTTGCCATGTTTGCGAGCAATAAATTTCGGAATATATTCCATAGGTCCTGGTCTATACAAGGCATTCATTGCAATTAAATCTTCAAATCTATTAGGTTTTAGACTTTTAAGATGTTTTTTCATACCATCGGACTCAAACTGAAAACAACCAGTTGTGTCGCCTTTACTAAACAGTTCAAATGTTTTTTTATCGTCTAACGGTATATGGTCTATATCTATTTTTATTCCTTTTGAATGATAAACATTTTTTACCGCATCTTTTATTATTGATAAGGTTTTTAAACCAAGAAAGTCCATTTTTAGAAGTCCAATATCTTCAACATGCGAGCCATCGTACTGTGTTACTTTAAGTGTAGAGTCTTTGGCCGTAGTTAATGGAACATAGTTTTCTAAATTTTCTCTACCAATAATAATTCCGCAAGCATGCACTCCAACATTTCTAATTGAACCCTCCAAAGATTCGGCAAGTTTTAATATTTTTTGTATTTCGGTGCTACCTTCTTTCTTTTCTTTTAATAAATCGGGAGCTTGGTCGTAGGCTTTAACAAAGTTAATTCCAGGTTTTTCAGGCACAAGTTTTGCCAATCTGTCAGCCTCCGATAGTGGGAGTTTTTCAACACGTGCCACATCACGAATCGCCATTTTGGGAGCCATAGAACCAAAAGTAATAATGTTGGCAACTCTATTTTCTCCATATTTTTCTATTACCCAATTTAAAACTTTTTCTCGTCCATCTTCATCAAAGTCAATATCAATATCGGGCATTGATATACGGTCGGGATTAAGAAAACGCTCAAACAGTAATTCGTATTTTATAGGGTCTATATCAGTAATTTTTAAACAATATGCAACCGCCGAACCAGCCGCCGAACCACGCCCCGGACCTACCGAAACTCCCATTTCTCGCCCAGCTTTTATTAAATCCCAAACTATAAGAAAATAGTCGGGAAATCCCATTTTTCTTACAGTATCAAGTTCAAAATCAATTCTATCTGTTATGTCGGTTGTTAATTCACTCCATCTAAGCCTTGCTCCCTCGTAGGTAATGTGCTTTAAATAATCGTTGGAGTTGGTAAACGGTTCTGGCAGTTCAAAAACTGGCATAATTGGCTTACTGTTTATTTCGTAGTTTTCAACCTTGTCAACAATTTCTTGAGTGTTTTTTATAGCATCAGGAAAATCGGCAAAAAGATTGTTCATTTCTTCTTGTGTTTTAAAATATTCCTGACCAGTATATCGCATTCTATTAGGGTCTTCTTTGTCTTTTCCTGTGTTCAGACAAATCAAAATATCGTGAGCATTAGCGTCTTTCTTGTCCAAAAAATGAATATCGTTGGTGGCAATATACTTAACATTTAATTTTTCTGCAATTTTTGCAATTGCTTTGTTAGATATTTCTTGTTTCTCAAACAGATCTGCATCTCTTACTGGGTCGCCAGTTTTTAGCCTTGTCATTTCAAGATAAAAATCTTCGCCAAAAATTTCTTTGTATTCCAAAACAGTTTTTTCTGCCGTTTTAATATCGCCACTCAAAATAGCTCTTGGAATTTCGCCACCAATACAAGCCGACGAAACAATTAAACCTTCGTTGTACTTCCTCAAAAGTTCTTTATCAATTCGTGGTTTGTAATAAAATCCCTCGGTGTATCCGAGCGATACAAGTTTCATTAAGTTATGATAACCAGTTTTATTTTTTGCCAATATTATAAGGTGGTCTCCACTTCTGTCGGCTTTTACCGAGCTTTCTTTGAGGTGTCTTGTGCGACGTGCCACATAAGCCTCGCAACCAATAATTGGTTTTATGCCCTCACGAGTTGCGGTGTTATGAAATTCTTTGGTACCAAACATGTTACCATGTTCTGTTATTGCAATGGCAGACATGCCATCTTTTTTAGCTTTTGATACCAAGCCTTTTATAGTTGCTGCTCCATCAAGAACAGAATATTGAGAATGAACGTGTAGATGTGTGAATTTGTGCATTTATTATAATTTCTTTATTTTGAACGTGTTAAACATAGTTTACACTTAATTGTCTAATAATTAAAAAGTTTCCAAAATTAAGAAAATTATTTGATTTTTTATGCAATGTTAATAAATATTGGAAAACTATTGTAACGTGCAAATATGTTGAATACTGTATATGAACATGATTTTTTAATAAGGCGGTTTTAATGTTATGGGTGCAAAAATGATATAAA
>JAOZTW010000546.1 GCA_029938985.1 Bacteroidales bacterium
GAGCATTTTAATATTTCAAAAGTAACGAAGAAATTGATACTCGTGAAAAACGCCACAAATACCAACTAAATATATGTCTAATTAAAACATTATCTAATTTGTTTTCAAGCTATTCTTAAAAGTCAAAATCATCGTCGTCATCGTCATCAATTTCAATCATATTCATTGGCACGTCAACTAAGTCTCGTATTACTTCTCCGTATTCAAGCACATCTTCATCTTCATAATACCAATTTATGTCTGTGTTATGATCTTTATCATACAACTTTTTTAGTTGTTTTGTTATAGTTATCAGCCACTTCGAACAACTTGTGTTGAAATATTCAAACTTGAATTCAACTGTTGTTTTGTCATGCGGACTATTACTATACTCAATAATCCATTCTACGAGCGGAAGAAAGAATTTTTCAGAATCTTCGATTAATGACCTACCTTTAAGTTCCAAAAAACCTCGGTCTTTATCAAGTATTACAGCAGGTGATTTATCTGTTCCATCAATTTGAATATTTTCCATATCTATTCTAATATTTTTTTATAAACGGGTTTTTATTTTAAGTGCTAAAATTAATACAATTTTAGATAATATTAAAATTTTTTTTTATTTTATGTTCTTTTTTATTTTTCCAAACAATTTAATATACAGAATTACAGTTGTTTGGTATATAAAAGTTTTTTTTTTTTTTTTTTATATTTTTTATAATTTCAATTTTTTTATTCAAATATACACACTTTATGTTATTACAATTCTTATACCATTTTAAATGTTTTTATTTTTTATTTTGCAACTATAATACAAAATATTTCAATACTTGATGATGAAAAAATGTAATTAGTAATTAGTAGTTGGTGTTTTTTAGTTATAAAATTAAGGTGTAAAACCAATTTTTAATTCCTAATTGCCGTTTATGGTAGCCGCATTCCCATAACAATAACATCATCTAATTGCTCATATTTTCCTTTCCATTGGTCAAATTTTGTTTCTAAAATTTCTTTTTGTTTGTAAATATTTTCATTATTTATTTCTACAAGTAGATTTCTGAATCTTTTTATCATAAATTTTCGTTTTCTTTTCCGTGTTCCTCCAAACTGGTCAGGATAGCCATCTGAAAACATATATATCATATCATCTTTTTGTGGTTTAATTATATGATTAGTAAACGATTCTTTTTCTTTATAATATATTCCAACAGGCATTTCGTCGGCAAGGTATTGTATCATCTTATTGTCTCTTACGAGTAACAACGGATTGTGAGCACCAGCAAATTGTAGTTCGTTTTTTGATTTGTCATATACACAAAATGAAATATCATAACCATCTTTAGATTCACCATCTTTTCCTGTTTGTCTAAGGTATAGTTTTACTTTTGCACGAAGTTTATTTAGAATAATACTCGGTTTAAGGTCTTCATATTTAGACTTACCAGTAATGTCGTTTAAAAATGCTATTCCAAGCATACTCATAAATGCACCTGGCACTCCGTGACCCGTAGAGTCGGCCGCAGTAAATAGCACCTTATCTTTTATATTTGTTACCCAATAATAATCACCACTAACAATATCTCGTGGTCTAAATATAATAAAATGTTGTGGTAAAACAGTTTTAATATATTCACGTGGAGGTAAAATAGCTGTTTGAATCCTACTTGCATATATTATACTATTTGTAATATTATGATTTTGTTTCGCTATTTTTTGTTCTGCAATTTTTATTTGTGTAATATCTGCATCTATTGCAAACAACTTGGTTAAACTCCCCTCTTGGTCATACATAGGAGTTAAAGTGGTTTGTAACCATAGTTCTTTTCCTTTGCCAGTTTTTGTTTTTGTAGAATACGTTACAGATTTTTGCTCTTTAAGATTTTTTGCTATCTGGTCTAAAATTTCTGAACTTAAATCAAAATTAACTATATTACTACCATGTAATTCTTTGTGTTCTTCTATTGTTGCTTCATGTAATTTTTCAAAACCAGGATTTACCCATTCTATTTCTCCTGTACTGTCTGCTATAATTACTGCATTATCAGTTCGTTCTGCAACTAAGGAGAGTTTAGCTAATTCTACATTTTTTTCTTCTAATTCTTGCGATTGGTTAATGATTTTTTGATTTTGAATTTTTATTTGTTCTTCCGCTTCTTTTATTTCTGTTATGTCGGAGTCTATCGAAACAAGTTTTATAACGTCATCTTTATAATCAATGATAGGTGTTAAAGTAGTTTGTACCCATAATTTATTTCCAGATTTTGCTTGCACTTGTGTTTCAAATTTCACGGATTTTTTTTCTTCCACACATTGGGTAACAATCTTATGTATTTCAGGATTGGTGCTTGTTGTTTGAATATTCTCTCCTAATTCTGTTTTTAATAAATGTAAGTTATAACCATAAAGTTTTGTATAACCTTCGTTTACCCAGTCAAATTCTCCTAAATTGTCTAAAATTGCGACTGCGTTTACAGTTTCACTTGCTACAATAGATAGTTTTTCTAATTCAAGATTTGCTTTTGCCAATTCTTCTGATTGTGCTTCAATTTCAGCATTTTTCTCTTCAAGTAATACGTTTTGTTTTTTCTTCTCTCTAAAGTTACGATAAATAAAGAATAATAAAATAATAATTACAAATAACAGAACAATAAATACTGCGAGTGCATATCTTTGAACTTCAATAGTGATACCTAATTGTGTTAATTTTGCTTGTTTGGCATCAATATCTTTATTTAAACTTTTTATTCGTTCTTTTTCAACCTCCACCAGTTTTCTTTGTTCTTCCAATAATTTTGTTTGTTTATTTAATTCTAATTCGTAGTTCTCTATTTTAGTTTTTATTCTATTTATCTCTTTTTCTTTTAATGACACTTTTGCTTTTTGTTCTTCCAGAATAACAATACTCTTTTCAATCTCTGTAACTTTTGCATCTAACTGAGATTTTGTTGCATTCAAATTATTTTTTTGTTTCTCAATTTGTTGATTTTGTTTTTTTACTTTTTGTTCTTGTTGTTCAACTATTATTTTCTGCTCTTCCACAATTCTTGTTTGCTCTAATAAATCGTCTTTTATTTTTGCTAACTCTTCCTTTTTATTCTCAAATAAAATTTCTTGTTCTTTTAATTCTTCTTGGGCCGCTTCAATTTCTTTTTTAATTCTACTTACACGTTCTTTAGAATATATATCCGAACCACCCAATACATAAAATTCCTCGTTAACAGTAATATTTGCAGCACCAAGTTTATTCAAATCATATTCAAATAAAACATTGTTATTTTGGGTTTGTAAATTAAACATTACAGAGTCTCCTTCATTCCAGCTATCAGTAAATAAGGCGATTGACAGGTCTTTTGATTTATTTACAATTCTATTTTTTGTTTCATCGTCCATGCCACCTTCAGTACCTACATATACTATTTTAAAATATTCATTTATTTGATTTACATTATCTACCTTTTTAATATTCATTTCTATACCAGTAGCAAACTGTTTCGGTTTGTTTTTATCTAATGCTTTTATCATTTCTTTGCTACAGTTAAAGGCAGCAATATTTAATATATCTAAATTGGCATCGTCCTCCCAAATTAAATATTTAGAAATATTAAAAACTACTGTAGCTTTTTGTTTATCAATATCTTTATATTGTGCATTAGCTTTTTTCAAAGCAATAAAGACTATTATAATTATTAAAGTATATTTGAAAATTTGTTTCATTACAATTTTTTAATTTGATTCTTTTTGAGAGTACTTATAAGACATATTAAAACAAATAATTAACTATTTAAACTGCGTTTATCTTCTTCAATAAACATGCAAATATCCTGATATTATTATATTTATTGAATTGTTAAAAACAATAATAACTTCGTTTAAATTTGTCAATTATTTATTTTAATATGCCTAAGTGAAAAAGAAAAAATAATTATTGTTTTAAGGAATTGGAAAATAACAATAAACAGCCAGATTATAAAGCATTTAAAACCTCATAGAATATAAAGTTTTGGCATTTTTCATAAATGCAAATTACTGTGTTATTTTGATTATTTTAAAATCC
>JAOZTW010000053.1 GCA_029938985.1 Bacteroidales bacterium
GTAAAATTACAACTGTTTGATAATTATATTATTATGAAAGCAAAAACTTTAGTTTCTTATAAACTTAAATTTACAATAAATTTTGAGCCTTTGTCTAATTCGCTTTCTACTTTTATAGTTCCTTTGTTTATATCAATAATTTTTTTCAGAATAGATAATCCTAAACCTGTTCCTGAAATATTTTTTGTCTTCTCATTTTTTGCTCTCATAAATTCTTTAAAAAGATTTGATTTTTCATTTTCGTTCATTCCTATTCCTGTGTCTTCTACTATTATTATTATCTTATTATCTGTATTTTTGATAGTAAAAAATAAATCTCCAGATTCTTTATTATATTTGACCGCATTTGACAGCAGATTATTAAAAATTATTTCCATTTCGGAGGCATCTACTTTTGCAATAAATTCGTCATTAAAATCGGTAGTTACACGTATTTTTTTTTGTAGTACAAGTGGTTCGATAGAATCAAGTGCAATTTTTGCTATTTGAATAATATCTGTTTCTACAATGTTTCTGTTTTTTTCTCCAGATTCTATTTTTGTAAAATCAAGCATATCCATAATTAAGTTTCGCATAGATTTTATTCTTGCAAGCGAACGGGTAATCATTTTTTCGTAAGCATCAATATTGTTACCTACCTGCTTGTCGTTCATTATTTGCAGATATCCTTCTACGGCATTGATTGGCGATTTTAATTCGTGCGAAAGCACTGACAAAAATTGAAAGCGAATTTTTTTATCTTCGGCTTTCATTTTATGAGTCATTCGTTTAAGATACAAATGTTTTGTAATGTTTTCTACCGCCGCAATAAGTTCTTGGCGAGTAAATGGTTTTGGCATAAAATTAAAAGCTCCATTATTAGTTGCTTTCACTGCTAAATCAATAGAAGCATACGAAGTTATCATCATCACCGCAAGGTCGTATTTTTTTTCTTTTATATATTCTAATACTTCAATACCTTCAATGCCAGGTAGTTTATTGTCTAACAAGACAATGTCTATTTGTTGTTTTTTTATAATTTCAATAGCTTCTTCTCCTGTTTCGGCATCTATTAAATCGTATTCAAAATAGTCTTCCACAAAAGGAAAATAGACTTGTAAGTTTCGTAGTCCACGCCTAATTCCTGTTCTAATATTTAGTTCGTCGTCTACAATAAGTATTTTTAGATTTTTCATAATTTTTTTTATTCTATTGATTTTTATATAAACCGCTGGCGTGGTTTAAAACCACACCAACAGGAATTTATTAGCCAACTTATAATTTTAAAAGTTTATTTATAGTTCGGTGAAGTTGGTCTGGACGAATGTTTTTTTCAAGAAAAGCATCTGCTTTTATCCAGCTTCTTTCAGTTTCGTTTTCGCTTTCAAATATATATCCTGTTGCAGACGCAACTGCTGTTGCAAGAATAACTGGCGTATCTGGATATTTTTTCTTCAATTTGTATGCTAAGATAAAACCGCTGTCATCGTTTTCCATCATTAAATCAAAAATTGCTAAGTCTGGTTTTTGATTTTCAATAATTTTTTCACATTCTTTTTGGCTATTAGCGGTTATAGTCTCAAAACCAAATTGTTCTACATGAAATTTTATTAATTCCATGCTGTCTTGGTCATCGTCGGCTATTAATATTAGTTTTTTTGTTTTATTCATTTTATTTATTTTTTTGGTTTTTTTCAAAATATCATATATTACTCAATTTCTTGGTATTGATATTATAAAAGTAGTTCCTGTTTGTCCGTTTTCGGGTTTGTTGTTTGATTTTACATTTATTTTGCCTTTGTGCATTTTTATTATTCCATAAACGAGTGGCAAACCAAGTCCAGTTCCTTTATTTGCTCCTTTGGTAGTAAAAAAAGGTGTAAATATTTTTTCTCTATTTTCTTCTGCAATTCCAATTCCTGTGTCCGAAATTTCAAAGATAATATTATTTTTTTCATTAAAAATTTTCACTTTTAAAATACCTCCTTTTGGCATTGCTTCTACTGCATTTTTTTCAATATTTGTTATTGCTTGCATCATTTGTTCGTTGTCTATTTGCACTATTGGATTTTCTATTTCAACAACTAATTTTATTTCCACATTATCTGGTTTTACAAACGATTTAAAACTATGTTTAACAAAATCAATAATATTTGTTTCTTTTAGATTAACTTTATTTTTGCGAGCAAAATTCAGCAATCCTCCAACAATTGTTTTGCAACGCTGTGCTTGCTCATCAATAATTTTAATATCTTCATAAATATCATTTTTACTATCTATTTCATCTTTTAAAATACTGCTATATAATGTAATAATACCTAATGGGTTGTTCAATTCATGTGCTATTCCTGCTGAGAGTTGCCCCATACTTGCTAATTTTTCTGATTGTTTTAATGCCTGTTTTGTATCCGATAGTTTTTTGTGCGATTTGTTTAAATCATCTACCAAGTTGTGTAATTTTTCTATTGTATATGGTAAACACATTTCTATTTCGGCTAAACCTTCGCATACGGCAATTGCATGTTCCTCACAATTAATATATCCACAAGCACCACAATTTAACATATCGTTCTTTTGTATTTTGTGCATTGAAACAAGGATTTTTTTAATCTCTTTTTTCGCTGGTTTTTTTAAACGTCTGTCTTTTGGTTCAAAAGTTCTTGATAGGTCTATATTTAAAAAATCATTTTTTTCTTTCTCCCATTTTTCATAAGATAGCTTTGATAGTTTATTGTTTACATATTTATTGATATTCATTCTCTTAACCAATTTTGGAACACCTTTACTCATTCCGGGTCCTTCAATACAGCCATCGCAGCACAATAGTTCTAAATGATGATTTTCTAAGAACCCTTTTTCAAATTCATTAATTGCTTCTTTAAATTTAACTTTACCTTCTGCTGTAATAACTTCACCTTTACCAAAACCAGCTGTTTTATCTATGCTTTTTAATAATCCATGATTAACAGGAAAAAAAGCTCCTTTCCCCGAAATAGGATTATCAAATTCGGAAGCTGTAACATTTTTTTGTGAAATATTTTTATTTTCTAATATTTTCCGAAGCTCAATAAATGTTAGATTTTCATCAAAACAGTTAGATTCGGCTTTTTTGGCAATACAAGGTCCAGCAAAAACAACTTTTAAATTGTTTCCATATTTTTGTTTTACTACTTCTGCCATAGCCATTGCAGGCGTGATTATTGGAGCGAGAAATTGCACTAAGTCGGGGTGGTAGTGTGTAATATAATTCACTATTGCAGGACAATCGGAAGTTATTACCGATTTTATTTTTTTGTTTTCAAAAATATCTTTATATTTTTCGGCAACAAGGTCGGCACCGAACGAGACTTCGGTAATATAGTCAAAACCAACCTCTTTAAGCATTCCTACAAAAATTTTATAGTTTTTTATTTCTGTAAATTCGGCGGCAAAACTTGGTGCAATACAAAGCATAGTTTTATTTTTAGACCGAATAAAATTTTCAACTTTTTTTACCGAAGAATAATATGTTTTTGCTCCTTGACTACATACTATTACACAATTTCCGCATGCAATACACCTTTTGCTTATAATATTTGCCTGTCCGTCAATAATTTTTATTGCCTTTACAGGGCATTCTCGCACACAGGTATAACACACACGGCATAAACCTTTTATAGTAAAAACAAGCGGATTTTGATTTGAATAATTACACATAAATTTATAGTTTTAAATAACAACGTCTCTTTTTTGATAATGCGTATGCAAAAGTTTGTGAGATTTTTTGCTTAACGGTTCACCTAAGAAAGTGCTATATAATTTTTGAACATCTGGGTTTTTATGAGACACTTTTATTGACTCGTTGTCATCAATTTTATATAATGATTTTGCTCTATTTCTTATTGCGTTTTCGTCCATTTTTATTGGTTGACCGCCTCCACCTACACAACCTCCTGGACATGCCATAACTTCTATAAAATGAATGTCATTTCTTCCGTTTCTTATTTCTTCAAATAGTTCTTTGGTATTTGCCAAGCCGTTTATTACCACTACACCAAGCTCTAAATTCCCGATTTTAATTTTAGCTTCTTTTCTGCCTTTCATACCTCTTAATTCTCCGAGTTTAAAGTTCATTAATTCTTTACCCGTAAGTTTGAAATGTGCAGTTCTTATTGCCGCTTCTGCTACTCCACCACTTGCTCCAAACAGTTTCCCTGCCGATGTTCTGATGCCAAGCGGATTGTCGGCTAATTCGGGTTGTAAGTTGTGCATATTTATTCCAAAGAGTTTAATAAATTTCACAAATTCACGAGTTGTAAGTACTGCATCAACATCGCTTATTCCATTCTGGGTCATTTCTTCTCTTTGTGCTTCAAATTTTTTGGCGGTACAAGGCATTATTGCAACAGAATATATGTCTTCTTTTTTTATTTTTTCTTGCTCAATAAAATTGCTTTTTATAACCGCACCAGTCATTTGCATTGGCGATTTGCATGACGACAAATTATTAATAAAATCGGGAGCAAATTCTTCAGCATATTTTACCCAGCCAGGGCAACAACTTGTTATTAGTGGTAATGTTTTTGTGTTTACAATTCTATCTATTAATTCTGCTGATTCTTCCATTATAGTGAGGTCGGCACCAAAAGTGGTATCAAAAACATAGTTAAATCCCATTTTTCTAATTGCGGCATTCATTATTCCATTAATATCTGTTCCTGCTTCCATACCAAGTTCTTCGGCAATTGAAACCGAAATCGCTGGTGCATATTGTATTGCTACTTTTAAATCGTTGTTTTGAAGTGCATCTTTTATCTCTGCAAAATGATTTCGTTCTGTTAATGCTCCCGTTGGACAGACCATAATACATTGTCCACAGTTTACACAACTTGATGTATTTAAACCTTTACCAAAAGCTGTTCCTACTATTGTTTTATTTCCTCTTTGCACAAAATCTATACATGCAACTCCTATAACTTCTTCACAAACACGTACACAACGTCCGCAAAGAATACATTTTTCGGGGTCTCTCGTTATGCTTGCACTTGAACGGTCTAATGGTAGTTTGTTTTTTCGTCCTCTAATTCGGCGTTCGTTTATAGAAAGCTCGGAGGCGAGGTCTTGTAGTTCACAATTTTTATTTCGCACACAATATAAACAGTCGTCGGGGTGATTGGAGAGCAAAAGTTCTACAATCATTTTTCGAGATTCATTTACTCGTTGCGAATGTGTTTCTATTTTCAAACCGTCATATATAGGAGATGAGCAAGCTGTTACAAGTTTTCCTGAATCTATATTTTCAACTACACACATGCGACATGCTCCAGTTGGTATCATGCCTTTGAGATGGCAAAGTGTAGGGACTTTTATCCCTTCACGGTTAAGAACATCAAGGATTGTTTCTTCTTTTTTTGTCTCAATTAGTTTGTTATTTACTGTTATATACATTATTTTTTAATTTTAAAATTTAAAACCTCTATTTGATAATTATTGCATCAAATTTACAAACTTCATCGCAAGTTCCACATGCAATACATTTATCATCAATAATAAAATGTGGCATTTTTCTTGAGCCTATAATTGCATCGGTCGGACATTTTTTAGCACAAATAGTACAACCAGTACATTTTTGAACATCAATAACAAAAACTCTTAGTTCGGTGCAAACATTTGCTGAGCATTTACGTTCAAAAATATGTTCTTCGTATTCGTGTCTAAACCATTTTATTGTGCTAAGAACAGGATTTGGTGCTGTTTGTCCCAGTCCACACAGCGAAGTTTCTTGAATAACTTTTCCTAATTTTTCTAATTGAGTAACACCTTTAAATCGTCTTAAAGCTTCGTGTTGTGTGTTGTGTAGAGGTTTGTGAGTAATATCTTCGAGTATTTCGAGCATTCTTCTTGTCCCTTCTCGGCATGGAATACATTTTCCGCAACTTTCTCGTTGAATAAAATCCATGAAAAATTTAGCAACATCTACCATGCAAGTATCTTCGTCCATCACAACAAGTCCTCCCGACCCCATCATAGCTCCAACTTCTATCAGCGATTCATATTCAACAGGAATATCTAAATTTACTTCTGTTATACAACCTCCCGATGGTCCTCCTATTTGAACCGATTTAAATTGTTTGTTGTTTGGAACTCCTCCGGCTATATCAAAAATTATTTTTCTAACGCTTGTTCCCATAGGTATTTCTACCAGTCCTGTTTTTTCTATTTTTCCCGAAAGGGCAAAAACTTTTGTTCCTTTGCTTTTATCTGTTCCTATTTTAGAAAAATTATTTTCTCCTTCTTTAATAATAAATGGAAGGTTGGATAATGTTTCTACATTATTAATAATTGTAGGTTTTTTAAAAAGTCCACTTATGGCAGGAAACGGTGGACGTGGACGTGGCATTCCTCTTTTTCCTTCAATACTGTGTATAAGTGCTGTTTCTTCTCCACATACAAATGCTCCTGCACCTGTTTTTACTTTTATTTCAAAATCAACCGTTGAATTATAAATATTTTGTCCTATTAATCCGTATTCTTTTGCATCATCAATAGCTATTTCTAATCGTTTGATAGCCAGCGGATATTCTGCTCTAATATATACATACGATTTTGTTGCTCCTATTGCAAATGCGGCAATTGCCATTCCTTCAATCAGCCGGTGTGGGTCGCCTTCTATAACTGCTCTATCCATAAATGCTCCTGGGTCGCCTTCGTCGGCATTGCAAATTAGGTATTTTTGTTTGGCTGGTGTTCTAAGTGCAAACTTCCACTTTTTTCCTGTAAGGAAACCTCCACCTCCTCGTCCTCGCAAACCGCTTTGTTCTACTATTTGGCAAACTTCATCATTTTTTTTTGTTCTTATCATTTCCAAATATCCAGTATATCCACCAGTTGTAATATATTCATCTATACTTGTAGGATTAATTATTCCGCAGTTTTTTAATACAATACGTTGTTGAGGTTTAAAAAACGGGAGTTCGTTGATTGGTGGTATATTGTTCCATTTTTTATTATCGCTACTTTCAAACTGACAAAGAACAGATTGAATGTCAGGAGATTTGTCTATAAATACACTGTCTAATATTTGTTTTACTTTGTCGGCTGTTGCTTTCTCGAACGAAACACGATTGAACTCTGGTAATTGAACATCTAATATTGGTTCTGATGAGCATAAACCAATACAACCAGTTTCAATAATCTCTGCGTTGATTTTATTTTTTTTAATATATTCTTTCACTGCAATAGTTGTTTTTCCTGCTCCAGCTCCCAGTCCACAAGTTCCTGTACCAACAAAAATAACAGGATTTTTAACCGTTTTTCTTTCTATTTTACGTATATATTCATCTTTTGAGAAATCTGTTTTATGATTTTTCAAAATATTTTCAATAATATATTGTTTTTTAGCTGTCATTATTTTAAACTTTTAATTATTCCTTTAATAGATTTTGAATTAACTTTTGCGTGAAACTCACCATTTATAGCAATAACAGGAGCAAGTCCACAGGCACCAATACATGCTACTATTTCTAAGCTAAATTTTCCATTGCGAGAAGTTTCATCGTTTTTTATTTTTAAAGTTCGTTCTAATTCTTGCATAACAGTTGCCGAGCCAAGCACATGACAAGCTGTGCCTCTGCATACTTGTATATGGTATTTGCCTTTTGGTTGAAATCTGAATTGATTATAAAAAGTAGCAACTCCATATATTTTACTTACTGGAAGTTGTAATTGTTTCCCTATTTTTATGATAGATTTTTCTGATAAAAAACCTTCTTTATCTTGAACTGCCTGCAAAATAGGTATAAGACTGTCTCGTCCTGTTTGTTTATATTTGTCTAATATTTTTTTCATTTACTTAGTTTTTAATTAGTTAGAGCAGGTTTAAGGAGTTAAAAAGTTGCAAGTTTACTTTTAACATTTTACTACTCACGTAAAGTTGCACAATAAATTACTGTTGGAGTGGCTTTAATCCACCCCCAACAGTTTACGATATTGCGACATACCAATTATTTTATTATTTTTCTCACTGCTTCCAAAAGATTTTTAGCTCTAACAGGTTTTGCAATAAATCCGGAAATAGGTAACCAAATAATATCTCCTTTTTCGTTTTTGTAATCTATTCCTGCTGTTCCATCATTTTTGTTTTCAACAAGTAAAACGTCTATGTCGTTGTTATTCATTTCACTTCTGTAATTTCGTGCAAATCTCATAGCATCTTCATCTGGCGAAGAGAATACACTTATTGAAGTTTGCATTAAAACTGGCAGTCCTTTAAATTCTTTGTTCTTGGTAAGTTCTGCTGCAAATTCAAAACCTTCAAAATGTGTGGACATCATTACGTCTGAAATAACAAGGTTTGGTTTTTCTTCTCTAACTTTTAATAATCCTTCTTCTTTTCCTCCAGCTGTTATTACTATATAACCTTCGTTTGTAAGAATTGTTTCTACAATACTTAATACATCAATATCGTCATCTACGATTACTATTTTTTTTGTATTTTCCATGATATTTTTTTGATTTAATTGTTGTTTATTTATTAAAAATTTATACTGCAAATATAAGATAACGAATAACACTGTGGTAGAGTAATTTTTTTTGATAGAGTACAGTAAAAATACCTAATGAGAACACATTAGTTTATTGTAAATAAGTTGTTTAATCTATTTTTTGTTTTGTAATTAAAAAATTTTTATTTTAAAAAAAATAAGCTAAGTGATTATGTTACAAGATAAAAAAACTTCAAAAAAAAGATATTTTTTTTGAAGTTTTTTCAGAAAGGGTATTTTATCACGTTGGAGAGCTTATTTTTTGGTATTTTTCACATTTTGTTGTTTAATACTATTGGTGTGGCTTGAGGTCACACCGACAGTAATTTATATAAGTTCGTTTTTTATTGCAAACATAATTAAATTAGGAGCGTTTTTAGCATTTGTTTTATCAAATAATCTACTTTTATGCCCGTCTATTGTTCTTTTGCTAAGATTTAGTTTTTCTGCAATTTCTGCATTTGAAAAACCTTTTGCAATTAATTTTAAGACCTCTTTTTCTCGGTCCGAAATAGTTATATTATTCTTTTTAGATGTTTTATTTTTTTTAATATTAAAAACAAATTCTTCTGCGAAATATGTTTCACCATAAAATACTGTTCTTAATGCTATTTCTAATTGTTCTTTATTTGTTTTTTTTAACAGAAATCCTTTTGCTCCCACTTCTATCATTTTGTTAAAATATCCAATTTCTTCGTGCATTGTTAATGCTATTACGTCTGTCTCTGGATATTTTTCTGTTATTTTTTTAGTAGCCTCAATGCCGTTCATTTCGGGCATATTTATATCCATTAAAATAATATCCGCAGGATTTTTTTTCAAAATCCTTAATAATTCATTTCCATTTGACGCTTCTGCAATAACTTTAATAAATGATATTTCGTTTAGCACAGTGCGAAGTCCTTTTCTGAATATAATGTGGTCGTCTGCTATAATTATTCCTATTATTTCCATTTTTTATTTTTTTATAACTGCCATAAATATTAATCCTTTTTCGCTGTAAAAATCGCAAGTTCCTTTTATTGTTTTTATTTTATTTATTATATTATTTAATCCCAGTCCACTGCTGTTTTCAATTATGTTATTTATGTCAAAACCTATTCCATCGTCTTTGTAATATAGAATTATCTGGTTGTTCTTATTTTTTAATTCTATTTTAATATTTTCAGCATTCGCATGTTTTAAGGCGTTGTTTATTAATTCTTTAATTGCATGATATAAAATGCTATCAATAAGTTTATTGTTATTATTATTATAATTTTTTGTTTCACATAATATTTTTATTTTTTTGGTATTATTTACATATTTACAAAATTCTTTTACAGCAATTGCTAATCCAAAATCGTGCAAAATACTTGGGGTAATATTATTTGCTATTTCTTTTGCAGTCGCTATTGCCAGTTCTGCCAGTTCATCTACTTCGTCTAATATTTTATGTTTGCTTGTTTGTTTAAAGTTATCCTTTTTTAACAAATCTACATACAATTTTATTGTAGAAAGAATAGGGCTTAAACCATCGTGGATGTCTGTAGCAAAACGTTTTCTTTCTTTTTCTTCTGTAATAATGATAGTTTGAAATAATTTTTTTTCAAATTCTTTGCGTTTAAATATATTTCGGGCAACAGAAATTATTACATCTCTATTTTCGTATTTAGCTAAACGACTTTTCATTTCGACAGGAAAAATCTCTCCATTTTTTTTCAAACATTCTGTTTCATAAGTATAAACTTTATTTTTTATTACCGTCAATAAATTTTCTTGAACTAATTGACGGTATTTTTTACTCTTAATATTTATTAAGTTCTTTTCTATAAGTTCTTTTTTTTCATAGCCCATAATTTTACAGGCAATATTGTTTACTTCTATAATATTACCATACAGGTCTGATAAAAATATAGCATCGCTACTATTTTGAAATAAAAAATTGAATATGTTTTCTTGCATTATTTTGAAAAATTTAAGTTTGCTAAGATAGTTTTTTTTATTATGAAAAAAAAAAAATATGAAAAAAAATTGTGAAAAATGTAAAAATATATTATCTTGCCAAAAAATTTTAACTATTTTTTTCAATGCAATATATACCTTATATTATAATACCAATTATTAGTGCTTTTGTAGGTTGGATAACTAATTTTATAGCAATAAAAATGCTTTTTTATCCTACTAATTATATTGGCTTGCGACCTTTTGGTTGGCAAGGAATAATTCCTGCTAATTCAAAAAAGATGACTTATAATGCTGTGGATTTAATGGTTGATAAATTGGTGAAGATAAAGAAAATATTTTCTAAATTAAACCCAGAAATTATAGCTCAAAAAATAGAACCAAGTTTAAACGAAATATCTAAACAAATTGTAGACGAAGTTATGATTGCACAAGCTCCAGTATTATGGGCTAATTTACATAGTTCTAAAAAAAAGAAAATATATGCTAAGGTTAGAGAGCATTTTCCTGAAACAATAAAAAATACTATAACAGATATTAATAATAATATTAATGAACTGATAGATTTTAAGAAGCTTGCCGCAGAAACACTACTTAATGACAGTACTTTAATTACAGATATATTTTTAGATGTTGGTAAAAAAGAGTTCAAATTTATTGAACGCTCAGGTTTGATACTTGGTTTTCTTTTTGGAATTTTACAAGTTATTGTAATAATATTTTTTGATAATTGGTGGGTTTTTGTTATAGGAGGTGTTCTCGTAGGTTTTTTAACTAACTATATTGCTCTCCAATTAATTTTTTTCCCAGTAAATGAAGTTCGGTTTTTAGGAATAAAATTTCAGGGGCTTTTTTTAAGACGACAAAAAGATGTTGCCAAAAATTATTCAAAAATTATTTCTACAAAAATGTTAACTATTGAACAACTTTTTGATGCTATATTTAAAATAAACAATGATGGTAAAATAGAAAAAATTATTTCCAGAAATATCAATAATCTTATTGACAATAGTTTAGGCGGTTTTGCTGCTATTATTAATGTTGTTTTTGATATTAAAAAAATAGATATAATTAAAAATATTGCTTCGTATAGATTTATTCAAGAAATACCTATTGCAATGACTAATACCTATGAGTATGCTCATGAAAAACTTGAAATACAAAAAACAATAGAAGATAAAATGGCAAACTTACCAAGCAAAGATTTTATTTCGTTTCTTCGTCCAATTTTTAAACAAGAAGAGTGGAAGTTAATTATTGCTGGTGCATTTCTGGGAGGAATTGCTGGTTTTGTTCAATACCTTATTTCATTTTATTAGCCTAATATTTATGTGTTTATATATTAAAAAGTTCGCGTAAAAAATATTTTTAACTGATATTTAGACCGTTACAATAGTTAATTAATTGTCCAACTTTAAACGGGTAGCCTATTAATTTCTTCGTTACTAATGCCTTAGATGTTTTAATGCAGAAGGATAAAGCCAGCCCAAAAATAAGGTTTATCTGGATATTCTTTTTTCATATATTTCTGTGTTTTATCAAAAGCTGTTTGAATATCGGTATATTTAAAACTATTTTTATAAAATTCTTTCATAAAAAAATATGATTTTTGATCATCTATAAGCCAAAGAGAGGCAATTATATAGTCCACACCAGCTATTTTGAATGCACGTTGTAAACCAAATACGCCTTCGTTTCCTTTTATTTCGCCCAAGCCAGTGTCGCAAGCCGAAAGAACTACAAGCTCGGTAGCAGACAAGTCTAAATTTGCTATTTCATAAGCCATTAAAACTCCGTCTTCGGTATTTGGCACTCTCATATTATTCTCTAAAAAATTATTTACTCCCGAAAACATTAAACCTGAAGAAGCTAAAACATTTGTATTACTATTGTTATTAATGTTTTGCATATTTGTTAATAATTTATTTTTATCATATTTTTTATTATTTTGCTCATGCGAAATAAAAAAACCATGAGTAGCTATATGTATAATTTTGGGAGAGCTATTATCAAGACTTTTAAAAGACTCCTCATTTGCTTGAGACGCTTCATATACAACTGTTTTACAATCATTTAAAAGAAATATATTATTTATAGCATCTATTTCAGATTTAGAATATTTCAAAAATTCAACCTCAGCAGAACGCTCCATTATTGCTTCTGTTTCAAAAAGAGTATGTTCTTGCTGCTTTTTGAAAATTGAACTCATATTTTGCATTATCGTGGGAGCAGTATCGTAGTTGATGCCTCCATAAATTACAAGGTCTGAATTATTGTTAAAACTTAATAATGAGGGTTCACAAATAGATTTTAGATTTAATAATTGTTTGAGTTCGTATTTATCCGAAATATATTGACCAGCAGGAGTTGAGAGTGCCGCAAAAGAAATATTGTGTAACAAGCCACTTGTTGAAAAATAAATTTTATCAGTTCTTGATAACAGACTATCAATTGGTTGCCATATTAAATCGTACAAACCACTTTTGTTATCATACAAAGAATTAATATCAATAGAATTAATATTTTCGGGTAATATTTCTATTAATTCATCTTCTTCAAATAGTTTTATCATTTCTGGAAATTCGCTGTTATTAAATAAAATTAAAGCATAATAATCATTAACTCCATTATTAAAGTCATGGAGTTTTATAAATTCTATTGCCACTTCGTTTGGTTTAAGTGCATGTTTTATTTCGTCAATAGTAGTATTTTGGGTAAACGTTTTTGTAAATTCAGGTTTATTGTTCACTTCTCTAAATAGTTGTTTTTGTGTGGTTTCTTTTTCATTGTTGGCTTGTGTAAGTTCTACATTGGTGGCAGTTGTAGTATTTATTAAATTCTCCTCGTTTATACAGACATCTAAATATTGCTGATAATAATTTTGTATTAGGCTATCTTTTGAATTTTTTGCAAAATTAACAGCATTGTTATTAGAAAAAAGAATTATATTTTTCAAAAATAGTTCCATTTCAAAATAATTTGTTTGCAATTCTTTGCTCATAAAATTATATTCTTTAAATGTAGAATATTGAATATCTAAAAAGTTGTATTGAACATTATCTATAAATTGTATTTTTTCGTATTCCGAAAGAAAAGCAAAATTCGCCTCTACTTGTTCTTTTATAAAAGCATTAAACTTGTCCAGTAAAATGGGTATTTTTTCTGGTTTGTTAAGTTCGGCATAGAGTGTTATTAAATTGAAAATTGGATAAAGGTAGTTTGGATAGGTTTTTTCTTTTTTTTCTAATAATTCAATTGATTCATTATATAAAGTTTCTGCTTCTTTATAGTTTTCCATTTCGTATTGAATATTAGCATAGTTTGATTTTATCAATGCAAATAAAGATGGAAATGATTCTATTAAAGGATTGGACAACAAGTCTAAATAAATATTTTGTGCTTGTGCTAAGGAATCAAGACTATAATATGTATTTGCAATATTATTCTGTATTAAAAAATATGATTTTAGATTCTTATTGCTATACTTTTCGCTTAAGCTAATTGCTGTTTTATAATACTCTAACGATTTAGAAATATTTTCATTTTGAAATTCCATATTTCCTAAATTGTTATAAATAATAATATTTGGCAAGTAATCATAACTTTGTGTTATTGCATAGTTGTTTTCTAATGCTTTTAATAAATAAGACTCTGCTTTATC
>JAOZTW010000547.1 GCA_029938985.1 Bacteroidales bacterium
TTCTATGAAAAACATATAGTTAAGTGTTATTAGAAAAGTTTTCCTGACTTTTCAGATAAATATAAAAATAAAACATATAAATTAAGTGATTACCAATAAATAACGCCCAAAACGGCAATTAGGAATTAAAAATTAAGAATTGGTTTTAATCTGTTTTAAAACCTTAAATTTAATTATTTATAAGAAATTTTGTTAAAAAAACAAAGTTTTACTACATGATAAAATATACTTTCTATAATTTTGTTTTCTTACACTAAATTTTTTATATTAATAATAACCATAATAGAACTTTCCTCATGACTTCAAAAAACAAAATTACTATTTTATTTTCTTTGTTTATAATGCTTTTTCTAATTTTTCCATTAAAACTTATTTCACAGCAACCCACAGTAGAAGACTGCTTGGGGGCAATTCCTATTTGCGATGCAAACTACACAGAACCAACACCGTATTTATATTCAGGCTCAGGTAATTATCCAAACGAAATTAATCAAACAGATATGTGTATAGCAAACGAAAATAATGGTGTTTGGTATATTTTTACTGCAGGTTCAAATGGATATTTTAGGTTTACCATAACCGCACATGATACAGGAACTGATTTTGACTGGTCTATGTTTGATATTACAAACTCAGGTTGTGCCGAAATTTATAACAACACCTCAAGTCTTATGGTAAGTGCAAACACATGGGGGTCTTATGGTTTTAATGGTCCTACTGGTGCAAACTCTGATTTTTCTGGGGGAAGTGCAGGAAATTGCAACGGACCAGGAACTGATTTTGGTCCTCCATTTAATGATGATATTCCTGTATCGGCAGGAAATACTTATGTATTGTATGTTTCAAATTGGTCAGCGTCAACAGATGGATACGATATTGATTTTAGTGAATCAACTGGTAATGTATATGATGAATCACAACCAATTATGCACGATGTTAATGCTATTCAATACTGCGATTCTTCGGTTATATATTGTCATTTTAATGAAAACATTTTATGTAGTTCAGTTAGTACAGATGATTTTCAAATTACAGGTACAGGAGAACCTTTTGAGATTTTAGAAATCACTTCTCCAACCTGCGAAATAGGTGCTGAATATGGTAAGGATTTTATAATATCTTTTTCTCCTCCACTTGAAATGGGAGATTATCAATTGCATGTTAATCCTCAAATACCAGATGAATCGGTTATTGATTTATGTGGAAATTCCGCAGAAATTAAAACTTGCAATTTTTCAACTATTTTGTCTTATAATTTGAATGTTAACAAAACAGATATAACTTGCAATGACTATAATGACGGAATTATAAATGCCTCAATGCCAGCTAACGAAACAATTACATATACAATTAATGGAGGTTCGCCAAATACAGATGGAGTATTTGAAAATTTATCGGAAGGTACATATACTATTGCTGCTACAACAACATCTAATTGTTATAAAACTGCTCAAAAAACAATAGTTAATCCACCACAAGCATTTTCTTATGCAGGCGAGGATTTTATTGCTTGTGGCGTTTCAATCTATCAACTTGAAGCCAGTGAGTCGCCTATTGGAACGGGAACTTGGACTTGCTCAACAGCTGGTGTTACTTTTGATAATGAAAATATTCACAATGCAATAGCAACAATTGGTTATGGTACTCATGTTTTTACTTGGACTGTAGAAAATGGTGTTTGTGGAACTTTTGTTAACGAAGTAGAAATAACAAGTTATCCCGCAGAAGCCTTAGCAGGTGATGTTTATGCTACTTGTGAAGAGGTAACTTGTCAATTGGAGGCAAATAATCCTGCCCCTGGAACAGGTGTTTGGACTTGTGAAACTCCTGAAATTACTTTTGACGATGCAAATAGTTACAATACAATAGCTCGTAACATATCATTGGGGACGCACACTTTAACTTGGCAAGTTGATTATGATTTTTGTGGATTGTTTGATGATCAAGCGTTGTTAACTTACTACAACATACCAACAAATGCTTCAATTATTACTGACGACCATGTTGTTTGTATTACTAACATAACATTAGATGCAAACGAAGCTTTGATAGGTGTGGGTGTTTGGACAACAGAAGGAGGGGCGATTATTGAAAATCCTGATAATAATTCAACAACAGTTTCAGATTTAGATTTAGGTGAAAATATTTTCAAATGGGAAATAACAAATGGAATTTGTTTACCTACAAACGACAATGTTTCAATAATAAATGGCAAAGTTTCAGATGCTTTTGCTGGTGATAATCAAGATGTTTGTCAAACTCATACATTCCTTGCGGGAAACACTTCTGTTTCTGGCGTTGGTACTTGGCATACAAATAGTGGTGCATTAATAAATGAAATAAATAATCCTGAAAGCAATGTTGAAGAGCTTGATATTGGTGAAAATATTTTTATTTGGACAATCGCAAATGACTTATGTCCAAGTTCAGTTGACTCCGTTATTGTAAGAACTGAAGATAGTCCTCCTATTCCAGATATTGAAACATTACCAGATGTTATACAAGAATGTGCTGTTACAGTTAGTCCTCCCACAGCACGCGACAATTGTATAGAAAACGTTTTTGCGACTACAGAAAACCCTGTATCTTATTCTGAACAAGGTCTTTATACAATTACTTGGAAATATATTGATTATCTTGGTAATACAACATTTCAAACTCAAAATGTTATTGTGAAAGATATTACTAATCCAGAAATAGATTGTATTGAAGATGTTACTGTATTGATAGACACAACTGGCGGGAATAAAACTTATATAACTAATGGAATAGAATTTGACCCAGTTCAGATGTCTGATAATTGCTTATTTACAGATTATTACAATGATTACAACAATATCACTACTTTGAATTTAGAAGAATTTTATTTAGGTTCACACGAAGTTATTTGGACTGTTGTAGATATAAATGACAATAAAACTACCTGTGATTGTGAAATATTTGTAGATATTGACCCCAGAGATTTTAGAGATTGCGACGAAGATGGGATTCCTAATCATGCAGACGAAGACCACTGTGTTATTGTACCAGAAGGTATATCGCCAGAAGGGAATGGTTTAAACGATTATCTTATTATAGAAGAATTAGAGCGATTTCCGAATAATAAAATCACAATATTTAATCGTTGGGGAGTAAAAGTTTATGAAGCATCTCCATATTTAGATGAATGGAATGGTTTTGATATGTTTGGAGTTTCTATAGGTGATGGAAAACTACCTGTTGGAACTTATTATTATATTTTGTATCTCGACGAAACTTACAAACCATTACAGGGTTATATATATTTGGTTTATTAAGTTTTTGATAACTAAGCCATATTAAAATAAATAATTTACTAATTTAAATAAAGCTATTTTTGTTTTTAACAATTCAATAAATATAATAATATCCTTAAAGTAATTTTCTACCGTTTGCAGACAGTGAAATGCGACAGTATTTGTAAAAAAGTCATCTGATAGTTGGCATACTCAAGCCATTCGTGTGTTATTGGTTTCATATATTATTTTTCCTTTTGTGGTTATTTCGTGTGCAAACGAACTATCCATTTCTGTAAATTTTATAGGTAAATGAACTATTAAATCTACTGCTATTTCTCCTTTTACAGGACGGATGGCACGACTTATTTTTTGATATATTTTACTCTTTTCTGCAAAGTTTTTGGGTATAAAATCATCTTGTGTTACTACCAAAATATCAATATCGCTGTCTTCGTGTGGGGGGTGTGCCGTAGGTATACGAACCAAAAATCAAGATTAAATTTTATTAAAAGTTCTTTTATTTGGGAGATGTAAATATTATTTGTTTCCATTATTTTGTGATTATTTTAATATGCCTAATACAATTATTAACTAAAGTTTTTGCCTTCATAATTGTCAGATTATTAGATAGTTGTAGTTTTTAAATAAAAACATAACACCCAAATAATCAATACATTACGGTTTTGCGAAAAACACTTAATTAGCGTACTGTAAGCATTTTACAAGTGGTATTACAAAAAGTTTGT
>JAOZTW010000548.1 GCA_029938985.1 Bacteroidales bacterium
CAATGATACAATTATGTGAGTACAAACCTATAGATTTAAAAAAATACAAATGTGTAAAAACTTATGTATGGATACATAATTGAACTTTAGGGTGTAAACCAATTCTTAATTCCTAATTCCTAATTTATACCTTAGTCTAATAATTCAAATGATTTTATATATAATTTAATTTCTTCTTCTGTAATAGGTCTATCAAGACGAAGAATTGCTATCTGATATAATCTTTTACCAACTAAATAATCTTGAACTACTGTGTGTATTTTTTCTCCTTCAACTTCCCCTTCTGCCTCAAAATAAATACCAGGATTATCATTCAACTCGTTTTTAAAACTTTTTGTAACAGTCAAACTCATATTACCTATATAACCTGCTTTGGCATTTTCAAGCATTTCATAAGGTTTTGATTTCTGAACGTCTAAATTATGATAATCAGAATACATCATCATATAGGCGTAGTTCCCACCGTCATACGAATACGAAATCATTTGTACTTCTCCCAATTCCGTTTTCATTGGTGTCTCTTCTTTTTTTGGAGCATAAGGAAAATCAATCTTGAAAACACCTTTCTCATCTTTAAATTCTATATATTTGTTATCAGATGTGTGATTATTAGTTTCATTTACCTTATCTATTTCGTTAGCAATATTATCTTCTACGTTTTCATTTGTAGTTATATCATCTTCAGTATAATTACTTGTTCCTATCCCCCCACAGCTTACTAATAATAAAATAGTTAAGCCAAATAATATATATAATAATTTTGTTTTTTTCATAATGAAATTATGTATTGTTTTTGGCATATTTAGGTATATTAAAATAAATAATTTAGCAATTAAACTTGTTCTTTTGAATTTTACCTTCTTCAAAAAAATATGCAAATATCTTGATATTATTATATTTATTGAATTGTTAAAAACAAATAATTATGCTCGCTCAAATAGGTTAATAGTTTGTTTTAATATACCTTAGTTTTTAGTAAGTAAAATTAAATTTGTTATCTTCAATAAGTTTGTTTGCAATACGTTGTCTTGCATTTTTATAGTTTGTAGGTTTTACTTTTGTTAAATTATCAAGAGCTTTTAATATTTTGCCTTGTTCGTCTTCGCTTACACACGAATAAATAGCGTCCATTCCCGCTTTGTAAATAATATGTGCCGATTCGTACTGTAAAACATTTAACATATCTTTAAATAAATCAAGTTTTTCGGTTTCAATCATATCTTGCATTTTTTCTACCCTTAGAGCTGTTGATTCAGCAACATACGATTGCATCATCATATCGGCAAGGTTAAATAACACTTCTTGTTCCTGTGCTATTTTTTTGCCAAGACCGTCCATAGCATATTTTGTTACCAGAATTGTTGCATTTTTCAAATTTTCAGTAATTTGTTTTGCTGTATCAAAATATTCTCCCGTAAAATTAGCTTTCTCTTCACTGCTATCAATCGAATTTAATAATTCTACTGCTTTAGGAATTAAATTAATTTCTTTTTTCATACCTTTTTTAATTAAGGTATCAGAAATAACCATACGATTTATTTCATTAGTTCCTTCAAAAATTCTATTAATTCTCGAATCTCTATATGCCGTTTCAATTTGTGTTTCAGCCGAAAATCCCATTCCGCCATGTATTTGAACACCTTCATCTACAACATAATCAAGTGTTTCAGAACCATAAACTTTTAGTAAAGCTGCTTCAATAACAAATTTACGCTGTGCTTCAACCTGTGCCAAGCCTACGTCCATTCCCTCGTTAATATACATTTGAATAGCGTCTTCCACATTTTGACTTGCTCTATAAACCGCTGATTCGTTTGCAAATACTCTAACTACCGATTCGGCAAGTTTATGTTTTATTGCACCAAAAGTAGAAAGTAGTCTTCTAAATTGCTTTCTTTCATTTGCATATTGAACCGATTGAGTAATAGCTCTTTTACAGGCACTAATTACGTTTGCTCCAAGTTTAATTCGTCCAAGATTTAAAATATTCAATGCTATTCTAAAACCTTCACCACGTTTACCAAGCAGGTTTTCAACAGGAACTTTACAATCGTTCAAAAATACTTGAACAGTAGAAGAACCTTTAATTCCCATTTTATGTTCTTCGGGTGAAGTAGAAATTCCAGGAAAGTTTTTTTCAACTATAAACGCACTTAAAATTCTATCATTATCAATTTTTGCAAAAACAGTATAAATATCAGCAAAACCACCATTTGTAATCCACATTTTTTGCCCATTAAGTATATAATGTTTTCCATCTTCCGACAGTGTTGCTTTGGTAGTTCCTGAGTTAGCATCAGAGCCTGCTCCAGGTTCGGTAAGACAATATGCACCAAGCCATTCGGCTGAACCCAATTTTGGTAAGTATTTTTGTTTTTGTTCATCATTACCATAATAAACTATTGGTAAAGTGCCAATTCCTGTATGTGCAGAATGTGCCACAGCAAAAGAATATCCAGCTCCCATTATATCGCTCGAAAGCATTGAAGTAACAAAAGATTGCCCAAAACCATCGTATTCTTCTGGAATAGCAACGGCTGCAAGTCCTAATTCACCACATTTTTTTAAGGTTTGGCTCATTAAGCCTGGCTCCATCTTATCTATTCTATCGACTATTGGAAAAACCTCGGATTCTAAAAAATCGGTACAAGTTTGTGCTATCATTTTTTGTTCTTCGTCAAATTCTTCTGGAATAAAAATATCTTGTGCAAGTGTAGTTTTAATTAAAAATTCTCCTCCTTTTAATGCTTTTTTCATTTTTATAAAATTTTGATAATTAGAAAAGTATGTAATTTTGGAACAAACAGTTAAAAATTTAATCCATTATTTTTCATTGGAAATAATTTAAAATTAGAATAAGACATATTAGGAATATTAAAAACAAATTATTTACTATTTAAACTTATTCTTTTTGCTTTATTTTCTTCTTTAAACATGCAAATATCTTGATATTATTATATTTATTGAATTGTAAAAAACTAAAAGAACTTCGTTTAAATTTGTAAATTATTTGTTTTTAAATGCCTTAAATAATTATAAAAAGTACAAATATAAACGAATTTAGAACGTAAATTATTTGTTTTAATATGCCTTAGAAAATGAAATAATAAGTTTCTCTAAAATACAATGTTTTTATGTTTTTTTAATAATTTAATAATCTGCAAATAGCAAGCTATTTAATGACTTCTTAAATTTTTAAAAGGGAAAAAAACAAGTAGGTTGGAGTTAATTATTTTTTCTTTTTCACTTAGTATTAAATTGTTAATTGCAAAACACACACATTTGTTATGAGTTTAAAATTGTTTAAGCCACAAAATTAAAAAATTTTATAAATAAAAAAAATCAAAATTAGTGAATTTCTTTTTTAGGTAGGAATAAAAGATATAAAATTGGTTATAAGATTAGAGAATCAGCAAGACATTTTTTTAGAGTACAAATGGTGATTCATCTGCTGTTTTGACCAATTATTTATCCATCTGTTTTTAAATTACTACTCCTGCTAAGTTTGCAATAACATATAATATTAGTCCTGAAACAAAGATGATTGTAGAAACAAGAACAAATCTATAAATCTTGTGTTGTAAGTCAATTTTGTTTTGTAGTTTTTGTATTTTAAATTCTAAATTTTCCATTTTTTTTAGTGTTTTTTTGTAGGTTATTAGTTTTAGATATTAGACAACATTTATTTATTTTAGTTGCATAAAAAAAAAAATTATTAATTTTCTTCTATTTTTTTGATATGAAAAAAAAAATATTAATTTTATAACTTTATTTTTCATAAGAAAATTAATATTTTAGTTTTGTAAATACTTGTGTTACAGCAAATATACATTTATTTTTAAAAATCATTTTTTAAATTAATTTAAAAATATCTTCATATTCTTAAGTTTTACAAAATGTTAAAAAATTGTAATTTCAAATTGAGCAGTGCAATTTAAAACATATATAAACTGAAAAGTCGGGAAAACTTTTTATCATAACATTAAAGCATTGATTAATTGC
>JAOZTW010000549.1 GCA_029938985.1 Bacteroidales bacterium
TACCTAAAGTATTGTTATACGAAAAGACTTTCCAACGTCCCTTATTTTTTGCCTTATGGCAAAAATAGGGGACTTGGAAACGTCTGAATAGCATGACAAGTACTAATTTGAAGATTTTTACAACAAAAGGTTATTACAATTAATTTAGGTACTTACGTCTTAATGCACTAGTCGAATAAATTCATCAATAAGTATTATTTGTTTTAATATGCCTAACAATATTATTTAAAAATCTAAGTTTAAAGAAAAATAAAATTTGCGAGGATGAGTGTGATAACCTTCTATGCCCCAAGCCCAATCGAGGCGGAAAAAATATCCAAACAACTTGCTTCTTACACCCCAACCGTAGCCAGCCACAAATGGGACTCTATCTACATCAATAGTAATAGTAACAGGTCCATTTTCTACAATAGTTTGATTGTAGGCATTTTGTTCATCAAAAGGAGAAAGCCCAGACCATGCAGAACCTACATCAAAAAATCCTACTATTTGAAAATTATTAAAAAAGTCGGAACTAATTGGTTGATTTGCAAAATATTTTATTATAGGAAATCTAATTTCGTTATTAATAACAGCAAATGAATTACCATTTCTAATATTTTGACTATATCCCCTCATATTTGTTGCTACTGCTTGATATATATAATTTTCTTCGTGGTTCATTTCTACCTCTTCATTAAAATTTCCACCCTCACCAAGTGCGGCAGCAAGCGAATACCAGTTATCTACTCCACCAAGATAATAAATTAACTTTCCACTACCAAAGGAAGTACTTGCCGCAAAACGACTTGCAAATATCAGATTTCTATGAATTTGTTTGTAATATCTAAAATCTGCTCCAAGTATTCCAATATGATCAAAATTGCCATGTGTTTTTTGATGAAATTCTCCAAAAATTTTATACCTCACACCATCATATAAATTAGTACCAAGACTTCTGGTGTTATCAAAAATATATTCAAGTTTTAAGCTTGTGAAAATATTAAATTCAAGTTCAGAAACAAGTGTGTTCCAGCCTGTTGATAGGTAATAATTTTTATCGTAACGTGTATTTAAAGTTGCTTTTACTGAGGTGGTTTGATTAAAAGGGTAACGTAAAATATACATCAATTCATTAGTTACTATTTTTGTTTCAATATCTTGACCAGGTGTATCATCTGGAATCTTTTTATAACTTTGTCTATGATAAACTAACTGTTTATCAAGTCTTTTACTTAAATCCTCAATACTTGCAAGGTATTCAAAAGTATTAAAATCTAAGCCAACTTTAAAACCTCCCATAATTTTGTAATCCTCAAATAATTCATCAACTCCCATTTTAAAAAATATGTTCATTCCTGGATTAAAATAATATGGACCTCCATCAAATACTTGATATGATTGATTTAACATTCCAAAATCTACTTGTCCCATAACATCGTCCATATAGAAGGTGGGGTAATATATCCATTTTGGATTGTTAATTGGTTTTATATTTTTGGGTTCTAAATTCTTTATATGTTTCAAATAATATAAACGATAGATTGTATCCTTCTCTATTTCAAACTTGTAATTTCCAATATCAATTAAAATACTATCTGGATTTGTGTATTCTTCTGGTAATTCAACATCAAGACTATCAATTATTTGTTGTTCCAAAATATCTTTTTGCTTACGAACCAACAATATACTGTCTGCAATAGATAACCTTTGAGTTAATTGTTTTCGAGACGCAGATTGTTTGTAATTTTTTATTAAATCAGGATTTTTGTCTATTTTAAAATCACTTAAAAACATATAATATTTATTTTCGGTAAATATTAGTTCTATAATTTTTTTTGTTCTCACATTTACATCATAAGAAACTATATTTCTACTATAGTTTGTTAAAGGATAGCTTGTTGAAAAATATCTATAATGTACTGTTGTGTCAATATGGCTGATTGTACTATCATAAGTTGCAATATGTCTGTTTATTATACCACTCTGGTCGCTCAGAAATAAATATTTATTTTTGTCTATTTCAATAGCCTGTGTTTCATTAATATATGGTGTGTTTGTTATTCTTTGTAATACAGGATTTTTATCTTTTAAATTATAAATAAATAAGTCGTAAAAGTTATCAACTTTTGCATGGTCTTTATATTTTTTTTCTACTTTTAAGGTATCCGAACTTCTATTCGAACTAAATATTATTTTTGATGATTTTTCCACAAAATGAGGATTTATATCATCAGCAAGGTCGTTGGTTATTTGTTTTAACGATCCACTACCCAGACTATACACAAAAATATCGGTATAACCGTCCCTTACAGCCGAAAGCACAATAAAACGACCGTTGTGTGAGTAAGAAAAATCTGTAACTTTTGTTATTTTAATTAACTTTCCTCTTTTTAATACCTCTGTTTCAAGGGTGTATTGATTTAAGTAAACATCTCCTTCGTCTTCGGATATAAAACTCATTACCGTACCAGTTGGATGCCAGGCAATTAATGGATAAGAAAAATCAGTTATCTGTTCAAGTTTTTGCCCTTCTTTAAAAACTCGTTTCTTTTCTTGCGTTTCTAAGTCGTAGATAAATATTTTGTACTTACCCATAGTATTTGTTACATAAGCAAGTTGTTGTTTTTTTGGGTTTAGCTTTACTTGTTGATATACTGTTTTTTTATTAACCCATTTTTTAATTATTTTATTTTCAGGAAGGTTTTTATTTTGTTCTTCTTTTTCAAATTTTAATACAAAAAATTCGTGCCAGTCTGGTTTTAACTGTCTAATAGACATTCCTGTAACATACGAAAAACCACTATTTGCATTTTTATTTATTCTTGTAAAATAAATAATATTAGAAATAACATCTTCGCCGTAAGTTTCCGCTATATAGTACCAAATTGAGTGTCCTAAATTACTTGCATCGTCACCTGAAAGATGATTAAAATTTTTGTATTTATCTGATAGAATAGCATCTTTTACTGAGTTTTCTATTTCAAAATTCCATTTACTTGTAGCATACTCAATTAATCCTTTTTCATACCATTCTGGTAGAGTAATTAAAGTAGAATTTGTAACTTTATCTTTTAATGCACTTCCAAATAACATTTCGTCAACAATAACTTTTGCAATAATTCTTCTTATTTCGGTTTTAAACTCATCGTGGTCCCTCTCATAGAATAAAAATATTTTATTATCATTTATTTGAGTAGCACCACCAATATTAAACTCTACATTTCCACTTTCTAATCCAATATTACTTTGTTTAAAATCTGTTTGTTTGTTATAAATAATAAATATAAGTCTTTTTTGTAACTTATATCCAAAGAATTTTTCCATTTCAGGTAATACCTCTTCAACGTATTCTCCTGCAAATTCAGCTAATTTAGCACCATTATCGTAAAAATATATATCGTAAGCTTCGTATCTGTAAAAAAGCCAATTAAAGCTTTGGTATTGAACTCTATTTTTACCAAAAGTCATTTGTAAACCATTGTAAAATTGTGCATTAGATTGTAATGCAAATGCAAATATAATAAAAATTATTAGAGTGATTTTTTTCATAATATTAAAATTGAAATGCGGTTGAAATTCAGTTGAAAAACGATGGTAATTCGTCTAAAATTTGTTTTATAGTTTAAAAAATAGGCATATTTCATTTATTGGTTACATTTTTATCAGTTGCCACGTCCTTTAGGGCGTGGATTGATTAATATCTCATTCTGCACATGGCTTTAGCCCTTTTTAATACTCAAACAATAAAGGGCTAAAGCCCTATGTTCTATTTATCAATTTTATCCACGTCATAGAGGACGTGGCAACTGATTAAAAAAGTGTCAACTAAGGAATGATACAATTATTCAATGGTTCAATGGTTCAATGATACAATTATATGATTATAAACCAATAGATTAAAGAAATACAAAAGTGTAAAAACTTTTGTATAGGTACTTATTTTTCATTTAGCTATATTAAAATAACTAAAGTTTTTGTGTTCATTTTGTGATGATTATCAATGATTTGTAAAAA
>JAOZTW010000550.1 GCA_029938985.1 Bacteroidales bacterium
AAACATAGAACAAAAATTGACAAAAGCAGAAGAAGAGAAAAAACAAGCAGAAGAAAGAGAACAGCAAGCGGCAGAAAGAGAACAGCAAGCTCACTTAAAAACAAAAATAATTATACTTCAACATGTTAAAAAAAAGAGTAAAGAAGAAATTTCTGTTATACTTAAAATTAGTATTGATAAAATAGAAAAAATACTAAAAACAGATTAATGACATGATTGAAGTACACAAATGTTAGTGTTGTCTTATACAAACGAAAAACCAAAAACAAGAAAAATACTGTTTTTCAAAAAAAACGCAAATAGTTGATTTTAATATTGTTTAAAATAAGGCTCATATAGACATTCAAGGTCTTTTTAAAACATTCATTACTTAATTAACCAAATTGGATGTTGTTGGTAGAACGCTTAAAGTTAATTAGAAATTGGCATTTGCTAACAAAATTTATTTAACCAAAATAATTTAACGTATCAAGACCTTGAATGTCTATATGAGCCATTTTTAAAACAATTCAAACTACAACAATAATGAAAAATGCTTTTATATTATGTTCTATAATATAAGGTGTATCGAAAATGAGTATGAATTATTAAAATAAAATTACATTTTCAACTAATTTCATAACTAAAAAAGTCTAACACAATTGTGTTAGACTTTTTAGTCAGTTTATTTTTTAATATTAATTTGTTAATCTATCTAATTCTGCTTTTACTTCTTTTTGTTTTTCTTTCATTTTTAGTTTATTGTATATAAATGATAAATATTGTAAAGCATAAACATCAGTTGGAGCAAGTTCATTTACTTTTTCCATTTCAACCATCGAAAGTTTAAGATTGTCTTTGTAGGAGGTCATTGCTGCATTATATTTGTCAATTTCTTTTGATGGCAAGTCTTGAGCACGATTGTAAATTGCTATTGCATTAAAATAATATAGTTCTCCAAAAGTGTAATGTGCGTCAACTGTTTTAACTTCCTCTGCACAATTTTCAAAACCTAATTTATAAGCATCTTCTGCTTTTATAAAATATTCATTTTTATTTTTTTCTAAGTCAGGAATAGTTACATCAACTATTTTCTTTTCGTCAAGAACTGGTTTTTGTTCTTCTGGCTTATTTCGTAATCTATAAGCTAACTTTTTCAAAGAATCTGATTGTTCTACAGCCTTATAATATTTATCTTTAAAATCGTAAAAAACTTTTGCACTCGCATCGGCTTTCACAATATAAAGAAGGTAATTAGATTTGTCGAGAGCAATAGCTGCATCGATATATTCAAACGCTTTTCCGTATTCGCCTTTTGGAGTGTAATAATTTATCAAACCATAAATAATTTCCTTTTCATTTGGATATGCTTTAGTCCCTTTTTCTAATATTTCAAGTCCTGCAGCATCATCGCCTTCTTCAAATTTAGCTCTTGCTAAGTTCGCATAACATGTACCTATTTCTTTATGTTCATTATCAATACAATAATTGTAATATTCAACTGCTTTTGGTAATAATATTTTATTTCTTTCTGTATAATAATTTATTTTTTCATTATACAGATTTTTATTTTTTGCATTAATATCAAGAGAGTCGGTATATTTTTTAATTTTAGCTTTATTTTTTGAACCTGCTACAAGAGCAAAATGTGCTGCCAGATAATAATAATCAAGAGTAGATACTGTTGTGTCGGATTTAACTCTTGGGTATTTATCTAATGCTATAGATTTTTCTAAATAATCAAATGCCTTATTATATTCTCCTGCACCATTTAATTCATATCCATCTATATACAATAAAACTTTTATTTCAGCAAAATTTTTATGAGTTGATTTTTTATTTTTATATTTACCTTTTTCATCTACTTCAATAGCTTTCATATAAGCTTCGTATGCTGTAACTAATGGTTCGTCAACCACTGCTTTAGTTTGTTTCCAATCTATTAGTTTTTTCGCTTTAAAAATAAGATATAAGTATTCATAATTCCATCTTTCGTCGCCTGGTACATCACTGCCCAAAAACTCCTGATTATCTGGCTCTCCAAGAATAACTTTTACATTCATAAAAAGCGAACCTTCAATTTCTTCTAAAGGAGCATTTGGCATACCATAATAAAGATCACTTGTTACAATTTTTGATGCTTCCATGTGTAATTTTGCTCTTTCTGTCCAAGTGGCAACTTTTTTATTTTTTGCTTCATCTTTAATTTTTTCATCACTATTTTTTATTCTCTTCTGTAACGAATTAATTTCGACTAAATAATTAGACTGAGCCAGAATAAAACTACTGCTAATTAATACGATTAATAATACTGAAATTGTTTTTTTCATAACTAATTGATAGTTTAATGGTTAAAAAGTAAATGATTTATTAGGGATTTATTTAATATTATTCAAATTGTTTTAATATGTCTTAGTAATCCTTAAATCCTGAATTTTGAGTTAGGCATTAAAACAATTAATTAACGATTTAAACTTGTTCTTTTTGCTTTTATCTTCTTCAATAAACACGCAAATATCTTGATATTATTATATTTATTGAATTGTTAAAAACAAAAAAAAAATTATTTAAATTTGTCAATTATTTATTTTTATATGCCCTATATAGAATTATTAAAATACTCATTTACAAACAAAACTCATGTTTAAATATTTAAAAATCATTAATTTATGATTTTTTTCAGTATCTCTCCATTGTTGCGTAAGGAGATTAAAGATTATTTAAAATATTTTGCAAAATTAAAAAATGTTTTGTTTTTTTAACAATAATATTTTTTATTTTTTAAAATAATATTAAAATTATAGAATTATATAAATTTTGGCTACCCACCTAACATTGGATTTTATAATGATAAATTTTCTGCTTTGTGAAAGTTTTTTCACTTTAACAAAGTTGTAATTCGTTGTATATTCGTGGTAGCCACAACTTTGACAAAGTGAAAAAAACTTTGTCAAAGGTTTTTTTTGTCTAACTGTTAGGTAGGTAGCCTAAATTTTTATTCTTGACTACTTATTTAAAGTTTGACAACAATATTCGTACAAAACGTAGATACTTAACTCATAATTGTATATAAATCAAGTGTTCATGCTTTACACGAAAATTGTAGAAAATAAGTTCTGTTCAACTATACGTGGCTAAGTGAAAAAGAAAAAATAACTAACCCCAATCTACTTGTTTATTTTATTTTTTTAAAAAATAAAAAATATCATTAAATAGCTCCCTATTTGCTGATTTGTTTAAATATTAAAAGAACAAAATATAACGGAGTATCCTGGAGTTACTAATTATTTCATTTTCACTTGTGAAAAATGCTGTAATATACAATTATTTTTTTGCCTTACATAAGACATATATAATAACCTCTTTAAAAACTAAGGTAAGTACCTATACAAAAGTTTTTACACATATATTTTTGTTTAATCTATTGGTTTGTAATCATATAATTGTATCATTGAACCATTGTATAATTGTATCATTCCTTAAATATACAGCTATCTACTTGCAAATAAACGAAATTTTAAATTGTAACGCAAATAAATTAAGAATTATTAGAAATTAAAAAGTTAGTATTTTTTCATTTTTTTTTTTTTTTAATTTTATTAGTTCCCAAAATTATAAAAAAATAATAGGCTCTTATAGACAATTGAGGTCTTATTTATTTTTGCACCAGCGGTGCAAAATATATTGATAGAAATATATAAATACGATTGAACGCTCTCCAGCGGGGTGCAACAAAAATTACGTTTTTTTACTTGCAAGTTATTGCACCCCCCCACTGGGCAGGCCTGTTGCATGCTAATTTTTAATAATAAAAATTTATAATTCTATGAAAAAAATATTCAATATAGAATTTTCAATATTCAAGTAAAAAACAAATAAAATGAACATTGAAAATTCAGCATTGAATATTGAAAGTTAATTTTATATAAGCATGCAACAGCCCTGTGCACCCTGCTGGGGTAAGGTGTTAAAAATTTATGGTAATAAATAAAAAAGTTCCCCCAGTTTTTAT
>JAOZTW010000988.1 GCA_029938985.1 Bacteroidales bacterium
TAAAGTTAACAGAGTTTAATAAAGGAGTAATAAATTGTGATTTTAATTGCACTTCATTGTAATATTGCAAATGATATTTGTGAGATTCTACAAGTCTTGTTAAAAATTTATGCTCATAATCAGATATTTCATATTTGTAAGCAAACCATTCTTTAAAAATCTCTCGACTGAAAACAAATTTTAAATCAATAACTTCTTCTAAAATATTTCTGTCTATATCCGAAAAATTATAACTTGCTTTTATTTTCTCTTTTTTTTGTTTCATAATTATTTTAGTTTAATATTTTAAAATTTATTTTTTTACAAAAATACAATAAAATTTGTTTATTTGCAATATTTATGTTTTACGGCTTTCAGGTTTATATAAATTTGTTTCAGCTCATCTATTTCGGAGCAGTCAAAATCATTAGATTCATAATACATGTATTTATTTTGTTTTGTTTTTTCAAGAATAATAAAATACCAATGTCGTCCAACATTGTATGTTCCTCGCAAAATATTTGTTTTATTTATTTCCATTGCAATTGCCATTTCGGCAAGCAACTGTTCCAAAGGATTTGATTTTGTCAAATTCTTTTTAAATTCTTGTATAAAAAAATATGGTTTTTCTGGTTCTATTTTTCCTGTAGCTACCATAAAATCAGTATTTCCTTTTAATTCGTAATTATTTATTATTCCTGTTAAATTTCTTTCGTACCAGCCTTTAAATTCATCTGTAAAAAAATTAACGAAACTCAATAGCGGACTAATAAATTGTGATTTTAATTGCACCTCGTTGTAATATTGCAAAAAATTTTTTTTCGAATTTAAAAGTGTAGTTAAAAATTTTAGTTCGTAATCCGATATTTCATATTTATAGTTGAACCATTCATTAAAAATTTCTTGTTCAAAAAAAACCTCAATATCAAGAACTTCTCTCAATATGTTTCTATCTATATCCGAAAAATTATAACTTGCTATTATTTTCTCTTCTTTTTGTTTCATTATTATTTAGTTTTGAATTTTCAAAAATCTAATTTTATTTGATACTGATAACCTATTATTATGTTTGTTTTTTAGGTATTTTTCATAATTGCAAATTATTGCGTTATTTTGATTATTTTAAAATCCTCATTTACAATAAGTAAA
>JAOZTW010000551.1:0-1591 GCA_029938985.1 Bacteroidales bacterium
TTGCCATAGCAAGCAACAGTTTAATAGCACAAACTGCATGGATACGAGAACTACCAATTGATGGTACCCTTGGGTCTATAATACAAACTTCTGATGGAGGCTATGCCTTGTTAGCTAATACTTACGATAAAAGTATTAGAGAAAACATTATCAAATATGATGAAAATGGTGAGTTAGAATGGTTAAAAACACTTACTTTAAAAGATGATACGGATTTTCGTATACATAATTTTATACAAACTTCTGACGATGGATATATTTTAATTGGCAAATCTTATCTTCAGGCGGGAGGAGAATGCTTTGTTATGAAAACAGATGCTTTTGGAGATACGATTTTTACAAGAAGTATTTATTACGAAGGTATGAATCACTACAATAGTTTTCATAGAGTGGTTGAATATGCTCCAGGTGATTATGCTATACTCGGCGGAAAAACTCAGAGTAGTAAAGATTGGTATATTCATAGATTTAACACAGAGGGTGATTTAGTTAAAATTGATTATGAAGAGCCTTTTTATGACGTTAATAATTATGTATTTAAAAAAACAGAAGAGGGAAGACTTTTAATAGTAAGAAATAATGAAAACCCAAATCATTGTATTAAAGATTATGAATATAATACTATAGTTGAAAATAATCATTCTATTGTAACCGATTATTTACATCAAGACAATCAAGGAGGATTTTTTCGATTATCAAGAACAAGTTTTCCTACTTTTGGAAGTTATGATTTACCAGAAGTATATGATGAATACCTTATTAAATACGATAATAATTTAGACTCTTTATGGAGTTTTAATATTGACACTTACCTTCAAAGTGGTGTTCAAGGACTGATGTTTGGAGGCATGACAGCTACTTCTGATGGTGGCTATGCTTTTTGTACTTATGTTTGGAATATTTATTTTGAAGCTGTTTTTTTTATAAAAACAGATGAATATGGAAATATAGTACACTGGTATGGTTACGATGGTGACCCTTGGTATCCTTTTAAAATGGCAACAGGTTTGTTTGAAACTCCAGATGGCGGTTTTGTAACCTTTATAGGTTCATATGAGGGCTCTGGTGATCTGTATTTAATAAAAACTAAGGCAGACGGAACACTTAATATAGATGATTATAAAAAAGATGAGTTTATACTCTCGGTATATCCAAATCCTTGTTCGGAGCATGTAAATATTTCGTTTGCCAAAAAATTTTCGGGGATTATAAAAATAACAAATATTAACGGACAAAATTTAATTAATACAAATATTAATAATCAAATTTCTAAAACAATTGATATAAGCAATTTCACAAGCGGAATATATTTTTGCAATATTTATAACCAATCTGGTAATATTATTTATAACAAAAAATTAATTAAACAATAATTTTAACTTTTTTAAAAAATGAAAAAATATCTTAAAACAACAATTTTAATATTTATAGGAGTATTTTATGCAGTAACTTTGTTTTCGCAACAGAATTATATAGGAGATGACATTGCAGAAGAAAGAAATGAAAAATATCTTTCAGGTTATGCACCTTATGGAGAAGTATTCACACCAGACGGCACTTTAAAAGTATTAATTATTTATGCTGGCTTTGA
>JAOZTW010000551.1:1691-3978 GCA_029938985.1 Bacteroidales bacterium
TTATGTAGATGCGACCACTGGCAAAGCACCTCGTTTTATGTTTAGCGACATAAGCGATTTTGAGACCGTAATAGAAGAAGTCCCAGATAACATAAGCATATCAAGGTTTTATAATGATATGTCTTATGGTAAATTTAAAATGATAGGCGATGTTTTTAAAGACCCCGAAGGAAAACCTACAAGAATAAACATAGACCCTACTGGAGCAAAAAGTTGGTCTACATGTAATAAACGTGTTTTGGAAGCAATAGATAATCAGTATCCAGATTATGATTGGGACTCTTACTTTTCACAATATGACAATAGAGAGAACAAACCCAATTTCCAGTTTGATAATACTGATATTGTAAATCATCCGCCTGATAATGAATTAGATTATGTTATTATTTTTTGGCGTTGGAGCCGTACATGGAATGATCAGCCTGTTGAAGGAATAAAAGGTTGGCTGGGCTCTGGTGGTGGTTTTTCTACATTAGGGGCAAGCCATACTTTTGATTCATATACAATCAAAACAGGTTACACACATACAGTAGGAGATAGACCTCATACAACCAACCTAAGTATATTTGTACACGAAGTAGCACACGAACTTTACTCATGCCCACATGTTATGGGTTGTAATTCTTGTGCAGGCAAAAAATTCCACCTACAATCTGGTGGTTTGGGTATGATGTCATATCACAGATACATGTTTACTGCCAATGCTTGGGAAAGCTGGTTGTGTGGTTGGCTTGATATAACGTCAAACGAAGAAAATACTGATTTGCAATCTAAAAGCGACCTAAATACCGATGGTATATACACTATAGGTGATTTTTTGACAACTGGTGATGTAATAAGGATAAAAATTCCAAACACAACCGACCAATATCTTTGGATAGAAAACCATCAAAAACTTGGTGTATGGGAGTTTGACCCATCAAAGGGACTATCACCGTCTCAACATGGAGAAGAAATTCCAGATTCAGAACCAGGAATTTATATGTACATAGAACGTGTGCATAGTGATATAAATAATATTAGTACAGGTTTAGTTTATAACACACAGTATGTGGGAGGCATGAAGGTATTAAACGCACAAGGAAATTATGATTATACACATTCTACCATAGCAACACAATCTCCAGATGTATATTGGAACAACCCATTGTTTACTAATAAACGTGGTGAAGCAAATCCTATCAGTGGAATTAATCCATTCTACAAATATTTTGACAACTACCCTAACGACCCAACAGTTCCTGTTTTTGATAAAGAAATTACTTGGGATAATGGTAATAATTCTGGTAACAATGAAGCTTATACTATTGTAAAAGAAACAAATGTACAACAAGATACTTTTTTGCTATTTGCAAATACCGCAGGAAGAAACTATCACGCAAATACTTTTTTTGAACGTAGAAGTGATGCTTTTCAAGTTGACGATGAAGTTAGTTTATCTGGTATTGTGCCAATATTAAATTTTCCTAATTATGATATATATTCTACTCCACCAGCTTCAGCACCATATATTTTAAATGGTTTGTATGTAAAACTTATTTCTTACAACGAGGCAGATCATTCGTTCCAAATACAAATTAAATTTGACGACTATCAAGTTAGAGACGATAAACGCTGGACAGGAAATATTCATGTAAATAATTCTTCAAACAACGAACAGGCTGATGTAGATTTACAATCAGGACACACTATTTGTATTGATAAGAGTGGCACACCAAATAGACACACTAAGACTGAGGATAACGATTTTATTAACTTAACAGAATTTCACTGTAATACCGATTCTAAATTTTTGCAACAAGCAAATTCTATAGTTGAAGTAAAAAACGAAAGTTCCTTAATTATACATGAAGGTAGCACTTACGAAATTATGGACGGTGCAAAATTAACGATAAAAGATAATTCGGTATTTGAAATGGAGCCTTGCTCTAAATTAATTATTCATGGTTCGGGGGAACTAAATTTTGAAGTATCTTCTACAATGAAAATAGCAGAAGGAGCAATTCTTGTTTTTGATGATATTAATGATAATCTAAGTTTTGATATCTCAAAAGTTGAAATACCTTCTGGTTATATTAATCCATATAATATTTTACCAAAGAACTATGAAATTAGTGGAACAGAAACATGGGACGAGGTAGATTATTATATTTATCAAGACCTGATAGTAGAGCATGGCGAAGTTTTAAATTTAATAAATTCAGATTTAAAATTTGGGAATGAAGCATCACCAATAGTACACCCTGGTGGAAAATTAGTTATAGATGGTGGCACTCTCACAAACTCT
>JAOZTW010000552.1 GCA_029938985.1 Bacteroidales bacterium
TAGACACAGCTATAGTAGATACTAAGGAATGATACAATTATTCAATGGTTCAATGGTTCAATGATACAATTATGTGATTATAAACCAATAGATTAAAGAAATACAAATGTGTAAAAACTTTTGTATGGGTACTTAATAACATTGAAAATTAAAAACTAATTTGATATGAATAAAAAGAAATTATTACTATTATTTGTTAAATTTGGTTTTGGGTGGATTATATTATTATTCTTTTTAATGTTTTTTCTTCTTCAAACTAAATTTGTTGTTGTAAAACCAGGCGAAAAAGCTGTAATGTTTCACAAATTTACTACTGGCTTGGATAAAGAAAAAATATATTCAGAAGGTACATATTTTGTAACACCTTGGAACTCATTGACTGTATATGATGTTACAGAACAGACTTTTGTGTTTGATAAAAATTCGTATCAAGGAAAAATTGATGTTTTAGAAAAAAATGGTCTTTTAATTGAAGTAGAAGCTGTATTGAAATTTTACCCTGTTCATAATAAAATAGGAGAACTTCATGAACAGTTTGGTAGTAGTTATATAAATAAATTGGTAGTTCCAGAAGCACGTTCTGCTGTAAGAAAAGTGATGGGAAGATATACAGTAGAAGAGATTTTTATTAATAAAAAACAAGAAGTTGAAGAGCAAATAAGTAGCGAATTACAAACTGTACTCTTGCTCAATAATATAGAACTTACAGTTTTTATGATTAAATCATTAACTACTTCACAAAAAACACAAAATTATTTAGATTCATTACAAAATAAAAAAGCTCAAACAGATAAGTGAAAATAAAAACAGATTAATATTAATAAATTTTAAAACCAAATTAATTATGAATAGGAAGAAATTAATTCAAATACTTGTTGCGGCAGGTATAATATTGTTTATTGTAGTAGTATTAAGTACGGCAACTTTCATTATCATTCAGCCAGGACAAAGAGGTGTTATTTTCCGACCTTGGACATCTGGTTTAGATAAAGAAAATATTTATGTAGAAGGTGTTCATATTGTAGCTCCATGGAATTCAATGGAAGTGTATGACGTTAAGGAACAGGCTATTGAATTTAGTAACGAAGCAGCTCAGTTTGGTACTTTGGACGTTTTGGATAAAAACGGATTAACAATTGAAGTAGAAGTAACAGTTCGTCTTTTTCCTCTTTTTGATAAAATAGGACATATTCACGAACAGTTTGGACGTAAGTATTTAGATAAATTAGTTATTCCAGAAGTACGTTCGGCAGTAAGAAAAATAATGGGGAAATATACAGCAGAAGAAATTTATTCAACAAAAAGACAAGAATTAGAAGAACAAATAATTAAAGAAACAGGAGCCGTGTTGCAAAAAAATAATATTAAAATGACAGCACTTTTAATTCGCTCTATAATTATTCCTCCTAATTTGAAGAGAGCTATCGAAACAAAACAAACAAAACAACAAGAAGCACTTGCTTTGGATTACGATATTCAAAAAGAAGAAAAAGAAAAAGAACGTAAAATAACAGAGGCAGAAGGTATTGCAAAATATAATGAAATTATTAACGCATCAATGACAGACAAAGTTATTACTTACGAGGGTATTCGTGCAACTCTAAAATTAGCAGAATCTCAAAATGCTAAAGTAGTAGTTATTGGTGGCGGCGACAATGGTTTACCAATAATTTTGAATGATAAATAGCATAATGTCAATTAGGAATTAGGAATTGGTTTACACCTTAAAATACAATTAAGTACCCATACAAAAGTTTTTACACATTTATATTTTTTAATCTATTGGTTTATTATTACATAATTGTATCATTGAACCATTAAATAATTGTATCATTCCTTATTTAACGTTTTAATTTTAAACTTATTCTTTTTGCTTTTTAATAAACATACAAATATCAGAGTGTTTCATTATTGGTTTATGCTTTTGAAACCTTATTATATTTATTTTCTATAAATAATGTAATAAGGTTTAACATGTTAATTAGTCAATTATTTTAATATGCCAAACAGCTTAATTAACATCTTTTAGCGTTTATAAAAAATAACTTAGGTAATTTTGTCGTTATTTTTAACAGTTCCTATTTTATAAAAACACCAAAATTTGTAATATTCAAACCTTTTTAAAACTTCAATAATGCAAACAAAACACATTATACTGATACTAATATTTGTTTGCTTTAAGTTCTCAACTTATGGTATTGTAGTTTATTCTAATCCCGAAATTCCAAGAGAATCACCAAATGATACGATTGTAAAATCAAAAAGTGATACAATTTTAGATGCAGCACCAATTGATGGAGAAGTAATTAAATACAAAAAAAGAAAACGGATATTTAATAATTTTCCTTGTGGCTTAAAAGATCCTTTTTTGCTTTTGGCTTTTGCCAAAAAACTTGAAGAATATACTAAATTTCCAGAATCAAGATATGCTTTAGTTCAATTATTTTTGATATTGATGTGGTTAATTTTTATTATTCCACTTTTAATCATTTTAATAACTATCTATATTTTTGCAATTGTCTCAATAATTGTATTTTACCTTTTGTTAGCAGCAATTTTTTCATTATTTCTTGCAGGAATTACACTACTTCTTGGTTTATCATTAAGTTTTTGGTTATCTTTTGTAATAATAACTCTTGGCATAATTTTGGGAGGATTAGCATATTTAGCAATTATTTATTATTGTTAAGTGAAAATGAAATAACAAGTAAGGAATGATACAATTATTCAATGGTTCAATGATACAATTATGTGGCAATATACCAATAGATTAAAGAAATTCAAATGTGTAAAAACTTTTGTATGAGTACTTAACACTAAGATACACCGTTTTTTTAAAAATAATTTAATGACATCTTAAATTTTTTAAAAGGACAAAATAAACAAGTAGATTGGAGTTACTTATTTTTTCTTTTTCAATAAGGCATATAAAAACAAATAATTAACGGCATTTTTCATAAATGCTAAAATGTAGTTGACACTTTTTTATTCTTTAAAAACCTTATAAATAATTTTTCTATGAAGGTTGAAAATAAAGAAAAGTGTCAACCGAAAAATGAAAAATGGCTAATTAACTATTTTAATATTCCTAAAATAATTTTGTATTTCTTAAAAAAATGAAAAAAATGAGCACGAATTCTAATATAGATTTTTTCAAAATAAAATCTAATAATATAAAACCAGAAAAAGGAAAAATCCTTATTTCAGAACCGTTAGCACAGGGTTTTTATTTTAAACGCTCGGTAGTTATACTTACTGAATACAACAGTGATGGTGCAATGGGTTTTGTACTTAACAAACCTGTAAACAAACCAATTCCTGAAATTAACGAAGATTTTCCTGATTTTGAACCAAATATTTCAGTTGGTGGACCTATGTCAACCGACAGCATGTACTATGTGCACACACTTGGCAACAAAATCCTTCCTGGGAGCATAGAAATTTCCAAAGGACTTTTTTGGGGTGGTAATTATTCTAAAATTAAAAAACTCATTAATTCTAATCAAATAAATAGTAATCAAATTCGTTTTTTTATTGGTTATTCTGGTTGGACGGCCCAACAATTAGATGAGGAGCTTAAAAATAATTTTTGGCTTGTTGAAAATTTACAGCAAGAAAAAATCATGACACATAGTAACGAAATATGGAAAGAAGTCCTATTAACAATGGGGCCCAGATATCAGATGTGGGCAAATTTTCCAGAAAATCCAAAATTTAACTAAATCAAGAGGTAAGTAAATGACAATTAGGAATTAAGAATTAGGAATTAAGAATTTGTTTATACCTTAAAATTCTACTGTTTCTGAATATATCTGTTAAAAAACAAAGTTTTACAACATAATATGCCGATTAATACTCATTAATATAATTTAAAGACTTTATATTTTTTCACATAATTGTATCATTGAACCATTGAACCATTGTATAATTGAACCATTGAACCATTGAATAATTGTATCATTACTTATAACTTGAA
>JAOZTW010000054.1 GCA_029938985.1 Bacteroidales bacterium
AAGTAATTATTTTTTGTTTAATATTGGCAATATAGCCCTATTTTTTATTAACCAATACTGTTATGTAGGGACTAACAATGAATGATACAATTATTCAATAGTTAAATGATACAACTATGCAACTATAAACAAATAGATTAAAGAAATGTAAATGTATAAAAACGGTACACTTACGAATAGACTTTCCAATGTCTCTTATTTTTTGACAAAAGGCAAAAAATAGGGGAATTGGAAACGTCTGACACAACGAGTAAGGTATTAAAAAATTGGTGTTTTTGAAAAAATTAGTTCCATTTTTTCATTAAAAAACAAAAAAAACTCTTAAAGATTTGTATAACAATCTTTAAGAGTTGTATTTTTATTTTCTGTAAATTTTGAAAAAACAAAAAAAGGAGAATCTTGTAACTAAGTAGCCAAACAAAAGTTTTTACACGTTTGTATTTCTTTAATCTACTGTTTTACAGCAATATAATTACATCATTGAACCATTGAACAATTACTCATTTTTTTCACTTATTAGAATAATTCTTTAATCAAATCAACTACTCTACAAGAATATCCCCATTCGTTGTCGTACCAAGAAAGTACTTTTATCATTTTTCCATTAACCATTGTTGATTGTGCATCAAAAATTGAAGAATGTGGATTGTGAATTACATCTACCGATACGATTGGATCTTCACAATACTCCAAAATTCCTTTCATTTCGCCTTCTGCTGCTTTTTTAATAGCTGCGTTTATTTCTTCAACAGTAACATCTTTTTCAAGAGTAGCCACAAGGTCAACAAGTGAGCCAGTTGGAGTAGGAACACGAGTTGCCATTCCGTTAAGTTTGCCTGCAAGTGCTGGAATAATTTTACCAACTGCTGCTGCTGCACCTGTGGTTGTAGGAATCATAGAAACTGCGGCCGAACGTGCTCTTCTTAGGTCTGTGTGTGGTCCGTCAAGAATAACTTGGTCGTTTGTGTATGAATGAATTGTATTCATCAAACCACCAACAATACCAAAATTATCGTGTAATACTTTTGCAACAGGTGCAAGACAGTTTGTTGTACACGAAGCATTTGAAACATAAGTATCTTCTGCTCTAAGTGCGTCGTTGTTAACACCAAGAACAATCATATTGTCAATTTGATCTTTTGCAGGTACAGTTAATATTACTTTTTTTGCTCCATTTTTCACATGGTCTCCATATCCTCCTTTTGCACTTTCTTTAAGTCTAAAAACTCCTGTTGCTTCTATCACAACATCTGGAGTTGACGACCAAGGAATATTAGCAGGATTTCTCTCTTCTGTTACCGTTACTTTTTTCCCGTTTACAATAATTCCTGTTTCATCAAAATCAATTGTACCGTTGAATTTGCCTTGTGTTGAATCATATTTTAGAAGGTGTGCAAGAACTTTATTACTTGTTAGGTCATTTATTCCTACTACTTCATAATCTGTTTGTTCAAGAATGATTTTAAATACATTACGTCCTATTCGTCCAAAACCATTGATAGCTACTTTTATTGTTGACATTACTTATTTTTTTTATTGTTAATAATATTGGAATTCTAAAATCAATTCCTTAATTTTTTGCAAAAGTAATTTTTAAGATTTATATAACAAAAAAATATTGAAAAATGCTTAAATTAATTTTTCTAATAAATTATTTATATTTACTTTTTCAGTTACTATTTTCAAAAGTTCACTAATACTTACTCGTTCTTGTTCCATACTGTCTCGGTGTCGCAAGGTTACTGTATTATCTTCTATTGTCTTGTGGTCTATGGTAATACAAAATGGCGTACCTATTGCATCTTGTCTGCGATAGCGTTTACCAATAGAGTCTTTTACTTCGTACTGAGCGTTAAAATGGAGTTTCAATTTATCCATTATTTTTCTTGCAACATCAGGTAAACCATCTTTTTTAGTAAGTGGAAGTACAGCAACTTTAACAGGAGCAAGTGCTGCTGGAATGCCAAGAACAATTCTTTCGGTAGTTTTTCCTTTTTCTGTTATTTTTTCTTCTTTATAAGCACCAGAAAGAATGGTCATAAACATTCTATCAAGCCCTATTGAAGTTTCCACAACATAAGGAACATAAGATTTTTGCAATTCTGGGTCGTAGTATTGTAATTTTTTTCCAGAAAATTTTTGATGTTGTGATAAGTCAAAATCTGTTCTCGAATGAATACCTTCTACCTCTTTGAATCCCATTGGAAAATCAAATTCAATGTCAACTGCAGCATTTGCATAATGAGCAAGTTTGTCGTGTTTGTGAAATCGGTATTTATTGTCACCCAGCTCAAGCGATTTATGCCATTTTAATCTAAAGTCTTTCCAGTATTCGTACCATTTCATTTCTTCGCCAGGTCTAACAAAAAATTGCATTTCCATTTGTTCAAATTCTCGCATACGAAAAACAAATTGACGGGCAACTATTTCGTTTCTAAAAGCTTTACCTGTTTGAGCTATTCCAAAAGGAATTTTCATACGCCCTGTTTTTTGCACATTCAGGTAGTTTACAAATATTCCTTGAGCTGTTTCTGGACGAAGATATATTTTACTCGCATCACCAGTAACAGAACCAAGTTTTGTGTCAAACATAAGGTTAAATTGACGCACATCAGTCCAGTTTTTTGAACCAGAAACAGGGCATGCTATTTCACAATCTATTATTATTTGGCGAATTTCATCTAAATTATCATCTTCCAAAGCAGTTTGAAAACGATTAGTCAGTTCATCAATTTTCTTCTGGTTTCTTAAAACATTTGGATTGGTAGCAAGAAATTCTGTTTCATCAAAATTTTCTTTAAAACGTTTTTTTCCTTTCTTTACTTCTTTATTTATTTTCTGTTGTATTTTTTCTCTATACTCTTCTATCAAAATATCGGCTCTATAACGCTTTTTACTATCTTTGTTGTCAATAAGTGGGTCGTTAAACGCACCTACATGCCCCGAAGCTTCCCATGTTTTTGGGTGCATAAATATTGCAGCATCAAGTCCTACAATGTTTTCGTGTAAATACACCATTGCTTTCCACCAATATTCTCGAATGTTTTTTTTAAGTTCAACTCCATTTTGTCCGTAATCGTAAACTGCACTTAGTCCATCGTATATTTCGCTTGATTGAAATATAAAACCATATTCTTTTGAATGTGCAATTATTTTTTTTAAACTGTTGTCTTTTGCCATTTTATTTATTATAAATTTTATTTTATTATGTTGTAAAAAATTGGTTTTTAAGGCATGTTTCAAATAAATGAAAAATAGTTGACACTTTTGGCGTTTTTCAATTCCAAAGTTATATTTTTATTTCATAAAACGTGCTATCACAAAAGCGATAGCACGTTTTTTTATTTAGGCATATTAAAATTTGGTTTTTCAACAAAAAACTTTATTTAATCATAATCTTTCCACTTGAAATTTTTCCGTCAAAATTTAACTGATATAAATACATTCCTTCTGTAAATTCACTTACATTGATGGTTTGATTTATAAGTTGTTGAGATAAAACTTTTTTACCCTGTGTATTAAATATTTCAATTTGAGGTATGCTTGATGATACAGAAATATCAAATGTTATATATTCCGATGCAGGATTAGGATAAACAATATAATCATTAGAAGTAATATCTGAAATAGAGGTTATGTTTACTGTAGAATAATTATAAGTTACTTTATCGTCTTTAATCCAATCACCATTATCATCAGTATCATAATATATATAATCAACAGGTTTGTTAACAATATATTCTCTGTAATCAGGAGTAAAATGATCTAAAGACGGTAAGATTAAATCAATAGAACTATAAGATAAATCGTAGGTATATTCATATTTATCATAATTTTTCCACTCACTTGTTTCGCTGTTCCAATCGCTTTGCATTTCAACTGTCGGGTTTCCATTGGCATCGTAGGTATATTCATTTTTATAATAATAGTCCCACTCACTTGTTTCGCTGTTCCATTTGCTATAAATATATACTGTCCGGTTACCATTGGCATCGTAGGTATATTCATCTTTTATTTCATTTTCCCACTTACTTGTTTCGCTGTTCCATTTGTTATAAATATATACTGTCCGGTTTCCATTGGCATCGTAGGTATATTCATATTTAGAATAATTGTTCCACATACTTGTTTCGCTGTTCCAATAGCTAACCATTACAACTGTCAGGTTTCCATTGGCATTGTAGGTATATTCATCTTTAGAAGCATTTCTCCACTCACTTGTTTCGCTGTTCCAATTGCTAACCATTACAACTGTCAGGTTTTCATTGGCATCGTAGGTATATTCAGATTTAGAATAATAGTCCCACTCACTTGTTTCGCTGTTCCATTTGCTATAAATATATACTGTCCGGTTACCATTGGCATCGTAGGTATATTCAGATTTTTCTTCATTTTCCCACTCACTTGTTTCGCTGTTCCAATAGCTTTCCATTTCAACTGTCTGGTTTCCATTGGCATCGTAGGTATATTCAGATTTATAATAATAGTCCAACTGACTTGTTTCGCTGTTCCAATAGCTATAAATATATACTGTTATGTTACCATTGGCATTGTAGGTATATTCTTCTTTTTCTTCATTTACCCACTCACTTGTTTCGCTGTTCCAATTGCTATAAATATATACTGTTATGTTACCATTGGCATCGTAGGTATATTCATATTTAGAATAATCGTCCCACTCACTTGTTTCGCTGTTCCAATTCTCTACAATATCGTAATCCAATTGCTGTTTCTCTGTCTTCGTTGATTTTAACATAGGCTGCTTCTTTTTAAAATCAGAAAATCTTTTACTTTTGAATTTATCTTCCTTCTTCTGTATATGACACTTGTTTTTATCGCTTCTGCCCGAAAGTTTACTTCTCGTTTCTGGAGATTGTGCAAATACTGATAGTGTTATCATGCAACTTAAAAATACTGTAAACAAAATTTTCATAATAAAAATATTTAAAAATAAACTTACTCATATCGCTTTTCAGTATCCGCGGGTAATTTATTATTGTGCCTAACATATTTGTTTTTTCAAAAAAATAAGACCTCAATTGTCTATAAGAGCTATTCTTAGTTCTCGTTTAAGGCGTTATATTTTTTTCTGCCGTTATTAATTTTTCGGCAGCTTTTTCCAATGTTTCGTTTGATTTAGCAAAACAGAATCGCAATGTATTTGATTTAACTCTATTATGATAAAATACAGACATTGGAATAGATGCAATACCATGATTTTTTGTTAGTTCAATTGCAAATTCAGTATCCAATTTATTAGTAATATTACTGTAATTTATAGTTTGAAAATATGTACCCTTAGATGGAATAATTTTATATTTGCTATTTTTCAACAAATTATTGAAATAGTCTCTTTTTTCTTGATAAAAGTCATTTAGTCTTAAATATTCGTCTTTATCTTTTAAAAACTCAGCAATTGCGTATTGAAATGGAGTATTTACTGAATACACCATGAATTGATGAATTTTTCTTATCTCTTTGGTTATTTTTTCAGGAGCAATACAGTATCCTACTTTCCAGCCTGTTGCATGAAATGTTTTTCCAAACGAAGAGACAATTATACTTCTTTTGGCAAGCTCTGGATATTTGCATATACTATGGTGTTGGTTTTTGTCAAATAAAATATGCTCATAAACCTCATCGCTAAGGATTGTTATGTTTGTTCCAGTTATAACTTTTTTCAATTTTTCAATATCATAAGCTGATAATATGGTTCCTGTAGGATTGTGAGGAGAATTTATTATCATTAACTTGGTGTTAGGATTAATTGATTTATTTACCTGATCCCAATTTATTCGATAATCTGGTGCTTTGAGTTTTAAGTGTATAGCTCGTCCACCATTCATTTTTATAGCAGGAACATAACTGTCGTAAGCAGGTTCAAACACTATGACCTCATTATTTTCTTTTATTATTGCAGATATTGTAGTATACAGTGCTTGTGTTGCTCCTGCAGTAATTGTAATTTCGGTTTCAGGATTATAGGTAGCTCCATATAAATCTTGCGTTTTTTCTGCTATAATTTCACGCAACGACATAATACCAGGCATAGGAGCATACTGATTATAACCTTTTTTCATATAATCGCCAACTAAATTTATGAGTTTGCGAGAAATTTCAAAATCAGGAAATCCTTGTGATAAATTTATAGCATTATATTCATTTGCCATATTAGACATAACTGAAAAAATAGTTGTCTCTACATTTGGTAATTTCGAACGAATCATTTTCTTGTGTTTATTATAAGTAGCGAATGGTATATAAACATCACTTTTTTAAAAGTCTATTTTCGTATTCTGTTTAGATAAGAAATATTTGAATATAAGTAATATACAAATATATTTTGGCTTACATAATGAAAAAATAATCTCTTTAAAAAATGACGTTTATATACAACTATCTACAAATGAAAGCTATTTTTATTAAAAATACAAATTTAATTCTTTTTTTTAATAATCAAAACATCTTTTGATAATTAAAAAAAAGATTTCAACATTCTCTACTTAATGCCTATTAATCAGTACTGTATAAAATATTTATTATTTTTTTATTTTTATTGTAACTTTTATTATAATTTAGCGTCTTATACGTAAATAGATTAGGCATATTAAAACAAAATTAATGAACAGAGAAGAATACAATAAAGCTGTAGCAAATTTTTCGGATTCGGTATATCGTTTTCTTTTGAAAAACACTAAAGATGTAGATACAGCAAAAGACTTAATGCAAACAACTTATGAGAAATTGTGGATTAATAAAAAAAATGTAAAGAATGAAAAAGTAAAATCATATATTTTTACTACGGCATATCACTGTTTTATTGATTTTGTAAGAAAAAACAAAAGACTGACTTCTTTTGAAGATGACTTAACAAATAAATATTCGCACAATGAGCAGTATTCTGATTTACATGAAATATTGAATTTTGCAATTGATAAACTACCAAAAGTTCAAAAATCTGTAATTTTACTACGTGATTATGAAGGATATTCTTATTTTGAAATTGCAGGAATAACTGGACTTTCGGAATCGCAAGTAAAAGTGTATATTTATAGAGGACGTAAATTTTTACAACAATTTATTGGTAAAGTAGAAATGGTAATTTAAAAAGAAATATAAAACTATCACTTTTTTTATTTCAAAAATTAAGTAAAATATTAAGGCATATTAAAATAAGTGAAAATGAAATAATTAGTAACACCAATGATATACCGTTTTTTTGTTTTTTTAATAATCTGCAAATAGCGAGCTATTTAATGACTTCTTAAATTTGTTAAAAGGACAAAATAAACAAGTAGGTTGGAGTTAATTATTTTTTCTTTTTCACTAAGGAATTGTCAAATTATAAATATCAAATATTATGTTAATAAATAAAAATAACTACGAAGAATTCATTCTTGATTATATGGAGAATAATTTGTTAGAAGAAACGGCTCAGCAATTTGAGGTATTTCTTTCACAAAATCCAGATATTGAAGAAGAAATAATGAATTTTGAAAATGTTGTTTTACCGTCTGAAAATATTATTTTTCACGATAAACATCTTTTGAAAAAGACAAATATCTCAGAACAATTCAATGGAAATTACTTAGAAGAATTATGTATTGCAGATATTGAAAAAGATATTACTGATGACCAAAAAAATGATTTGCAAAATATATTCACAAAATATCCTGAAAAAATTGCTGTTTATAACGATTTTCAAAAAACAAAAATAGAACCAGATTTGAATATTGTTTATAATGAAAAAAAGAACTTAAAAAAAAACATTGTATTTTTGAGACGAAATTTTTTATATACAGCAACTTCAATTGCAGCATCTATTATGTTAATTTTAACTATTATAGGAGTAAACAATAGAAACCAAACATTAGAATCAAGTTTATATACTGAAAAAGAAAAATATTTTGAAAAACATAGAACTGCATATATAAAACCTGCAGAAAAACAAGAATTAAAACAAGAAAATAATGTTAATTTTTCTAACAACAATATCAATAATATTGTTGTTAGAAAAGAAGTTAATACTGTTTTGGAAAATACAAAAACACATGAAATTTTTATAACTCCAAAAAGAGGTAATTCTGCACCAAGAATTGTTTATAATAATGATATTAAAATCTCGAAACAATTGACTACAAAAGCCACAAAATTAGAAGAAAACTCTACACTTGCAGAATCTCAAAAGCGATATTCTTCTACAAAACAAAATGTTAAAAATATTACTGCATGGAAAGTAACAAAAGTTGCTGTTGATAATTTTAATACTTTTACAGAAAATGATATTAAATTAGATGGTCAATTTAATACCAATGGTCAGTTAAAAGCAATTTCGTTTAATACCAAAAGTTTTGGTTTTTATACAAATAAAATCAAAAATCTGAAATTAAAAAATTAATCCTGTTTTTGTAGAAGGTAGCTGTAAGGAATGATACAATTATGAGATTACAAACCAATAGATTAAAGAAATTCGGCGTTTTTTACGAGTGTCAAGTTCAAGGCTTTTTTGAAATATTAGAATTAAAGTTTACCTTTGTAAATGAGCATTTTAATATTTCAAAAGTAACGAAGAAATTGATACTTGTGAAAAACGCCAAAAGCTTTTACACATTTGTATTTCTTTAATCAGTTGGTTTATAATCACATAATTGTACCATTGAATAATTGTATCATTCCTTTATAACGTTTTTTTTGAAATTGTAAATTTGTTAAAATACAATTCTATATGTAACCATTGGAAATAAACCACGTTGATATACGTTTTGTATTTCATTTGTTTTTGCGTTCCAGTCTTTGCTAAATATATTTTGTTGATTTGTAATATTTGAAATATCCACTGCCCATTCTTGTGTGTGTTTTAATGGTTTTTTGCCGTTTAATTTAAACGAAACACGTAGGTTAATTGCAATATAATCATCAAATTTTTCTTTGTAAGCATCTTCCCAATTATATTGTACTTTTTTAGCCAGTTTTGATGCCTCAACATCTATTGGCACAAAACGTTGACCGCCTGCATAAACTCCTTTTAAATCAAAGCCAAGTATAGCTTTTTTACCTAAGCTTAATTCGTAACCACCCAAAGCATTTATTACATAATTACCATTGAATTTGGTGTTTCTTTCAACACCGTCCCAACCTTCGTATGTAGATTCAAACAATGAAGTGGTTATTAGAAAATAATAATTGTTGCTTAAAAACTTTTCCAAAGTAAGCTCTAATCCATAGTTAGTTCCAACTCCTGCATTTGTCATATTTACATAAGCATTTGTTGTGAAATTATCTCCTGTGTTTAACATAGAAAATTGTTTATTTTCCTCAGTAATAGGAACATCGTAAATATGTTGATAGTATGTTTCAAATTTTATTCTAAAATTATTAGTAGGGAAAAAGTTATAGCCAATCACACCATGTATAGCTTTTGAAAATTTCAAATCTTCCAAAGTACGAGCTTTAATGTTGGTAACCGTATCGGTTAGTTGAATAAAATACAAAGGAGTCATTTGAGTTTGAGAGTGCATACCACCACCTATATTAATAGAGTGTTTAGGCAAGAAATTCCATTTTAAACCAAAACGAGGTTCTATGGCAAAATCTTCGTTCAAAAACAAATATTGACCGTGTACTCCAATATTAGCTGTTAGTTTATCACTAAATTTATGTTGAAATTGTGCAAAAGCTTCGGTAAAAAGCAGATATTCGTTTAGGTCTTCAAACGGCTTCTGATACTCTTCAAAATCGTTGACATACACTGAATCAATATAATCTACATTTAATGCTTTAAATTTAGCACCTATTTTAAAATTATCCCGTTTATTTAATTTCTTATTAATTTCTGACGAGACAAAATATCTAATTTCATTTGTTCTATTACCATAATATCTGAATGAAGTATCAACACCATGATGCTCTAGAGAATCTAATTTGGTTGTTATTTGTGTACCCGATGCCGAAAGACGTGTCGTTAATCTTGTAGTTTTGTTTAAATAAGCGGTGTGATTTAATCCAACCACTGCCATATCCGAACCATATCTAAGATCGGTACCATTAAAACCGAAGTTTGCACTATCACCTTGACTATCTAACATTTCAATATAACTCATCCCACCAATTCCAAAGATAGAAAGTTTTCCAAATTTACCTCTTGGAATATTTATTTTAAAAGTAAGATCTTGATATTGTGGAACTGCACTACCTGCAACTTCAACGCCCAAATCTTTCATAAGTGCGAGTGTAGAATATCTGTAATTAATTATAAACGATGCTTTACTCTTTTTAGAAAAAGGACCTTCAAGACCTACTTCAAAACCATTAAATCCTACTTGACCAAGAAATTCGTATTTTTGATTGTTGCCCGCTCTCATATTTAAGTCAAAAGCGCCTGAAAGTGCATTACCGTATTCAGCAGGAAAAGCTCCAGTAAAAAAATCTGAATTTGCCAATAAGTTATTATTAAGCATACTAACAGGACCACCAGTAGAACCAAGCGAACCAAAATGATTAGGGTTTGGTACATCAATACCATCTAAACGCCACAACAGACCAAAAGGAGAATTTCCTCTAATCACAATATCGTTACGTTGGTCAGATACTGACATTACACCTGCAAAATTAGATGCCATTCGTGAAGGATCGCCTAAGCTACCTGCGTATCTTTCGGTCTCTTCAACAGAAAACGACCTTGCACTAACAATAGCCATTTTGTTATTAGTTGCCGCTTTGTTTTTGTTTGATTTCACTACCACATTATTCAAACTCACAACACTTTCCTCCATCGCAATGTCCAAAACTGTTTGTTTGCCTACTACAATAGTTAAGTTTCTTAAAACAATAGGTTTGTAACCAATAAAAGTTATTTCAATACTCTGTCGTCCAATAACTATGTTATCAATAGCAAACTCTCCATCAGCGTCAGTTGTAGTAGCCTGCATTGGATTTGAATCTATTATTTTTATTGTTGCTCCTACAATTGGTTCTTCTGTTTGATTATCCAAAACTCGTCCTCTTACAGTTTGTGTAAAATCTGTTTGTGCATAAACATTTATTAAAAATGTTAGTAACAAAAAAGTTAAAATTGCTTTTTTCATAATTTGTAATTTAGTTAATAATTTGTAATTGAGTTAATAAGGAATGATACAATTATTCAATGGTTCAATGATACAATTATGTGAGTATAAACCAATCGATTAAGGAAATACAAATGTGTAAAAACTTTTGTATGGGTACTTAATTTGTAATTTAGTTAAAATTAAACTAATTTTTTTCATAATTTTAAAAATTGGAGTAGGCGTATTATACCTTAGTTAGAATTATAGTTAATTACCCGCTTTATTCATTAATTTTGAAAATAAAGCGGGTTATTAGGTATTTTAAAATAAATAATTTAATTTGAATTATGCAACGAACCTAAGCCTGAAATATCTGTATTAATACTTGGAGTTCCTTTGTAATATACATCCCCCGAACCACTTATTTCAACATCTAATAGGTCGTCTGCATAAACCTCACAATTACCTGAGCCAGAAACATCTATTCTTGTTGTTTTAGTAATAAATTCAAAAGCACTGCATATACCCGCACCCGAAATTGTCATTTCATGATTATTTGTTGTTCCATACAATTCAACATCACCAGAACCAACAATTTCACTATATGTATTTATGCTTGACGTTTCAAAATCTACTTTTCCCGAACCTCTTATAGTAAAATATAAACTATTTATTACTAAAGGTGTTGTATTACGTATGCTACCACTTCCTGCTACCGATAAACTTAGAGTTTCTAATGTGTCAAATTGATTAATTAAAATTTCGCCCATACCAGATAATTCAACTGCTTCAATTGTAGGTACTGTAATATAAATGGTTAAATCAATATCTCTGTACTTACCTCTTTTTAATTTACTTTCAAAAACCCCACCTCTAACATTAAGAACTAATCTATCTATAATATTTTGATGTCCTTCAATAACAACTTTTTGCCCGTCGCCCTGCTCAACTACAATATCAAATTTTCCCCCTGCTTCTACTTCGGTAAAGTTATCTAATGTAAATTCTTGACTAACAATATCTCCTTCGCCTGTTATTGCTAAAAATCCTCCTTCGCAACCTACAAATACCGAACTGATTATTAAAACTAATACTATTAAAACTGCTGACTTTTTCATAATATATTTATTTTTTTTGTTATTTTTTTTTATTATTTAATATATTGATAAAAAAATTGGATTACCACTTATAATATTATGTTGCAAAATTTTGTTTTATTAACAAATATTTTTATAAATAATTAAAATTTAAGGAGTAAACCAATTTTTAATTCCTAATTCCTAATTTATAATTCTACTGAAATACCTGCATTTGCACCAATCCAAGTAGCAACATTCATATTAGTATAACTTCTTTTGTGAATAGTATAAGGTACATTAATAGTTCCATTTAAGTTATCTGAATTAGCACTGTATTGATAAACATTAAAACTTGGTCCTGCAAATAAATAAAATCTATCAGATAAAGCATAACGATATGTAAGGTCTAATTTATTAAGGAAACTATAATCTTCTGGTAGTTCGAAATTCATATCATAAACTAAAGAATTTCCAGACAAATCTATACTAACACTATGTTTGTTTTTAATTTTTATGTTGCTACCAATACCAAGACCAAGAGAGACTACAGGATTGTTGTTGTAAGAAGAATATCCACATTTATAGATAGTATAAAAACGGCGAACACCAAGTTTGAAATTTAGATTTGCATAAACAGACTCCGAACCAGACAATTCAAGTTCTTGCCAACCTCCTTTTACAATATTTACTAATCCCACAGGAATAGATTTATCGTTACTAACAGATGTAACATTAACTAAACCAAGTTGAAATCCTTTTAAATGACGGGCATAGTTAAATAATCCTATTTGCATACCCTCCAAAGAGTCTGTTGAAATATTAAGATTTCCTGAAATTTGACCACCTTTGGTTTTTCCAATAGTAGTATTTACAACACCTGCAACTTGCAATCCTTCAATATCTTTTATGTTTGTGTTAAGAACTCCTGACACAAAAAGACCTTTGCCTTTGTCGGTATTAAAATTAGAAATTCCTGTTGCTTGTAATCCTTGAAAGCTACCAACATTTGTGTTAAATATACTCGTTGCTTGAATTCCTTGAAAATTTCCTTTATTAATATTAAAAGTTCCACTATTTTGCAATCCAGACACATTTCCATTATTAATATTAAAAACTCCAGCAAGTTGCATTCCTTCTACGTCTCCATTATTTACATTTCCTACTCCGCCAATTTCCATTCCCTGCATTCCTCCGTTTACTCCAATTAGCATATTTAATGATAATAAATTTGTTTTTTCATAAGCCTTATATCCGTTTGTTCCTACTGGATACAAAAAAGTTAACTGAACAGGAGTAACATCATTTTGTACTTGGCTTGTATCGTTTTGTGCAAAAATAAAACTTACACTTAAAATTAGGATTGAAATTATTATATTTACTCGTTTCATGATTTTATAGTTTTTATGGTTTTAAATTATTTTTTTAATAAAGTGATATATCGTTCTTTGCTCATAAGACAATTCTAATTTATTTTACCCCTACTTTTATTTTTATTTTTTTTAAATAAATTAAAATTATTATGTTTTAAGCATCGTTTTTTTATCATTTATGAAAATGAAATAATAAGTAAGGAATGATACAATTATTCAAAGGTTCAATGATACAATTAAATAACTATATACCAATTCATTAAAGAAATACAAATGTGTAAAAACTTTTGTATGGGTACTTAGCTCTAAGACACGCCGTTTTTTTTATTCGTTTTAATATTCTTATAATCAAGTGATATTGAGACATTAAATGACTTTATAAATTTTAAAAAAGGTAAAATAAACAAATAGGTTGGAGTTTTTTTTCTCTTAAATCTGAAAAGTCAGGAAAACTTTTTACCAGAACATTAAAGCATTGATTAATTGCT
>JAOZTW010000553.1 GCA_029938985.1 Bacteroidales bacterium
AAGCTACGTTCCTGAATTAAATTGACGACACAAAGCCCGAACCCGTTACACACAACTAAAAAATAAAAAAAACATATATTTGCAATTTAAAAACAAAAATAAAATGAGAACACCAAACGAGATATTAAAGAAAATAGAAAATGCCTTGTCTATACAAGAATTGCCGAAAGCATTACAAATAATTAGAGATAATGCGTTGGAAAATAAAAAAAGACAAGTTAAAGATATTTTAGATATTATAAATATTCCAAAATACAAAATTGTCTTTATTGGTGCAATTGGTTCAGGGAAAACAACTGCAATTTCACATATATTTAACTTAACAAATACTGTTCAAGTAACTAAAACAATAGGTAAAGGAAAGAAAAAAACAAAGAAAAAAATAAAAGTAGTAAGAGAATTAATGACAGTTGGAGTGGGTGGAACTACGATTGCCGAAGTTGTAATGAAATCAACAGACGAAGAATACTCTTTTTTTAAAATTAATTTCATTTCGGAAAATGAACTTATCGAGCTTGTTGATAGTTTTTGCGAACAAGTTATTAATAAAGAAAATAAAAATAAAGCAGGGCGTTTGATGTCCCAAGAAGAAGAAAGAGCTTTTAGAAATATCCTGAATTTAAAACCAATTGGAACTGATTTAAAACCTGAATTACAGATTTTAAAAGACGTGGAAAATGATGAAATAAAATTTAAAGATATAATATATTCTCGAATAGAAAATGTAACAAAGGAAACAAGTATAAAAATTGCATACACATCAGAAACGAATTTATTAAAAGAAAATCGTAATGTTGATGAAAAAGCATGGATTAATAAAGTTTTTGAGAAAATAAATGTTGCTGATATAGAAAACTTTTCAATTCCCAAACAAATAGAATTACATTTAACAAAAAATATTCTTGGAGAAAACAATCCTTTAATAGATTTTAATTCTATAATTGATACAAAAGGACTTGATGCTGCACGAGATAAAAAAAGTATTGATGATTATTTAAAAGAAGAGGATACTGTATGTATTTTTACAACAAGATATGCTGTTGCACCAGATGAAAAAATAACACACTTCATTGAAAAACATTTACAAGATGATTTAAAAAACACTCATCACCGTTTTATTGTTTTAATGCTTCCCAGAGATGACGAACCCGAAAAAGTCATAGGTTATGACGGAAAGGCAATGGACGATTGGGACGAAGGTATAGAATATAGAAAAGAAGTTATCAAAAATCAATTTTCAGGACTTGGAATAGAGTTTTCAAAAAAAAATATTCTGCATTTTGACGCTTTTAGATATTTTGAAAACGGGTTACCTGAAAAAGAATATACAGAAGATATAAAAGACGATAAAGATACAATAATAAACAGAATACAAGATAGAATTGTGTATCGTCAAAAAATGGAAGACTTAATTCTAAAATTTGACAAAAGCATTGATACAATTGTAAATGGAAAATATGACGAAAAAGTTTTAGATAACATAAAGATTTTAATACAAAAGATTAGAGGTTATCAAAAACTAATTATTGATATAAATTTCGCACAAGAATTTATTAATAAGTTTGATAATAATTATTGGCACTGGGCTACAAAACATGCAATAAACAAGAGGCATGGAGTTTGGGAGTGGAAGGATATTGATTTAGCATATGATGGTAAAGAACTAGTAGAGGCTATAATAAAGCGTAAAACAATTGATTATAAAAGCCGAATTAATGAGATAATTATTGAATTTGGAAACAATGATACAAACAATATATATAAATCAATTTCGGAACATTTACAAAATGAATTTCTCGGTAGTTACAATAAGTTTGTAAATATTATCAAAATCAGGTTAAACAAAAAACTTTCCGAAAATGAATTTCAGTATCATAGTAATTTATGGCATAAAGTTTTAGACGAAAGTATTAAAGGGGCTGGTTTTGTTTATCGAATGTTACAAGTTTATCGCACAGAATTATCAGATATTAAAAATTATTTAAAAGAACAAATTGAAATATTGTGGAAAGATGAAGTAATTAATAATATTTTAAATTTTCTTGGAGAAGAAGAACTAAAAAAAAAAACTATGAATAATCTCGAAATACCATATATCGAAGAAATACAAATTAAAAATTATTTCAGTATTGATGAAGAAGGAATACAAATAACAGGACTTGCTAATAATAAAGAAATATATTTTGTCGGAGAAAATGGAAGTGGAAAGACAATATTATTACAAGCAATTGCACTTTCCCTGAAAGGTAATCAAAATATTGGTGCTATAAATGATATTGTAAAACAAAATTTTAAAGAAAATTATATTTTCAAAGCATTTGACAATATAAGTGAAAATGAGTATTCATCTGAAACAAAAAGAACTTACAATTTCCTATATGGATATGGTATAAACAGACTTGTTTTTGGTAATGAAAAACTGAATAAAGACGATGAAGTCTATGCTTCATTATTTAATAATAAATATAGTTTAATACATCCAGTTAGTTGGTTACAAGAACTAAAACTGGAATTATATGAAAATGAAAATAAATTTATTACATTAGAAACGGTAAGCGATTTATTAAGCGACTTTCTTGAAAAAGAAGTAAAAGTATATTTAAAAGGTAGTGAAGTAATATTTGAAGAAAGGAATACACCTCTATCATTTGAGCAACTGTCAGACGGATATAAAAGTTCGATTACATGGATTTCTGATTTGTTAGCCAGACTTTCCTTTCATCAACCCGATGCAAAAACACTTTCAGATTTCAGAGGAGTTGTAATGGTAGATGAAATAGGTATTTATTTGCACCCTAAACTAAAATTTGCATTAATAAGAAAATTAAGAACAAAATTTTCAAGTATTCAGTGGATATTTACAACACATAGTCCAATAACTTTGCTTGGAGCATCAAAGAATGCGATAGTGTATAAAGTTTATAAAGAAAAAGATACAGGAACAACACGGATTTCTAAACCTATAAATATTTCAGGTTATACAGCAAATAGTTTAATAACTTCGACGATATGGAATGTTCCTGATTTTGCAACAGAAGGCACAGAATTAGAAATGGTTTCTAATGTGGATAATATATACAAAAATATTCATAAACTTGTTTCGGAACAGCAACAAAGTGATCCTTCTTTTGATGAAAATGATTTAGTTGCTATGATAAAAAATGAACTATCTAAAAACAATTAAACTTGTAGAGAATGATACATATAAATAAGCCAAATACAGTTCCGACAGTCTTAAATAATAATGTTACAAATAAAAATTTCAATAAAAATATTGCAAATAAAAAATTTGCAGGCACAGATAGATATACAAAAGTAAAAAAAGAATTATCCGAATTGTATAATAATAAATGTGCGTATTGTGAAAGTGATATTACGGTTGGAGCACCAAATCATATAGAACATTACAGACCCAAAAGTATTTATTATTGGTTAACATATTCTTGGGATAACTTACTATTATCTTGTCCGAACTGCAACGTTAAGAAAAAAGATAAATTTGACATTCGTAATAACAAGAAGAAATACAATAATGAAGCGTTAAAAGATTTACACAATAAAATTATAGATTACGATATCTTTGAAAATCCTTTACTCTTAAATCCAGAAAAATTAAGTAACAGTGAGTTCGCAAAACATTTTTCGTTTAATGCAAAAGGGAAATTAATAGCAAAATCTGATGAAATGAAATATACAATAGAAATTTGTGATTTAAACAGAGAAAAATTAATAAAGAAAAGAATTTCTATTTTAAATACTTATCGGGCTTACCTTCTATTAAGTTCCTACAAAATAGAACAAACAGAATTATTTATCAAGATTTTAGACAGCTCTATAAAAAACAACGAGGAATATATAGCTTGGAGGTCTTTTTTAAAAGAAGAACTATCAAAAGCACTTAACTAAATGTGCATAATCGAGTAGGCGGCTGACTACCACTATGGTATTCAGTACACCTCTCACACCAC
>JAOZTW010000554.1 GCA_029938985.1 Bacteroidales bacterium
AAATGTTTGGTTTTTTTTGTTTTAAACAATAAATACATATTTTTGCACTCAATATTTACATAGTGCCAAAAACCTGACAAATGAAACATTTTAGTATTATATTTTTCCTTACTGTTATTATAAGTACCTGTTTGTTAGCACAAAATAATTATATTGACAGCCTAACAATTGTTGCTACAAAAGCACAAAATGACACTTCTAAAGTTAACGCACTTATTGAGTTGACAGTAAAATTGCTACACTACGAACCAGAAAAATCAGAACAATATGCTTCAGAAGCTTTGTCTATATCAAAAAATATTAATTATAAAAAAGGGGAAGCTAATGCTAATGCCAAGTTGGGGAATATAGCGTATGTTAATGCAGATTTTAATAAAGCATTAGAATTTTTTAATATTTCTTTTGAGCAAGCTCTAAAAATTGAAAACATTAGGCTTCAAATATCGTGTATTAATAATATTGGAAATGTGTACGACGAACAAGGTATGATTGATAGTGCTATAACGACTTACAACAAAGGTTTAAATGCTAATGATTCGGCAACTTGGCCATTAGCTCATGCTGTTTTAACCTTTAATATTGGAAAACTGTATTCTGAACAAAGTAAATACGAACTGGCATTAGAAAAATATTATTATTCGTTAAAAATTGCAGAAAATTTGAATGATTCACTAAGGGTTGCAAGCTATAATTATAACATAGGAGTAGTATATTTTGAATTGGGAATGATGGAAAAGGCACTGAAAAAGTATCTGTTTGCGACTGAAATTTATAAGAAGTTTAACAATTTATATAAACTTTCAACAGTTTATTCAGGAATTGCTATGATATATAAAAACACAGGTAAAACAGATATGGCTATTGAATATTTTTCAAAATCTATTGAAATATCTAAAACCAACAATAAAGCAGCTCTTCCAAATTCATATCTCTCATTAGCTGATATTTATATTACTAAAAATAACATATCCGAAGCAGAAAAGTATTTGGATTTATGCTTTAAAATAGCAACAGAAATTAACGATTACTTGGTGCTTATTAACGTTTACCAAGAATATGGAAAATTATTTGTGCTGAAAAAGGATTATAAATCAGCATTAAATAATTTCAGGAAAGCAAAAGAAATTTCGCTACAAAACAAGGCGTTGATTTATTACCATAATTCACTCGCAAGTTTAACCGAGTGCTATATTCACTTGAATATGAACGACAGTGCTGTTGCTTCATTTTATGAATTTCAGACTATTAACGACAGTATTTTTTCTGAAAATTTAGATAATAGTCTCGCCGAAATGGAAATTAAGTATGAAACAGAATTAAAAGATGCCGAAAACAAAAATCTTAAAACCGAAAATTTGCTTCATAAACAAACTATTGATAATAAAAATATAATAACTTTTGTTATTTTGCTCATACTGGGCTTAATTATACTAATTGCTGTTATTTTAATTATCAACAGAAAAAAACTGCAAAAAGCCAACGGTCTCCTCTATCGACAAAAAGAAGAAATAAAAACACAAGCCGAAAATATAAAAGTTGTAAATACAGAACTCAATAAATTAAACAACTATAAAACAGAAATGACAGGTATGCTGGTTCACGACATTAAAAATCCACTGAATACTATTATCGGACATACTCAGATAAAAGACTTTAAAAAATCTTTCAGTTACATATATGGAGCCGCTCACACAATTTTGAATATTGTTTCAAACATATTAGACGTTCAAAAATTTGAAAGTTCAATACCTTCAATTAATACTACTGACTTAAAGTTATTAGATTTAATTAATGAAGCAATGACAAAAATTGAAATCTTAAAATTAGAAAAAAATATTAATATTGAAAACAACTGTAGTTCAATAAATGTTAAAGCAGATAAGCAACTTATTGTCCGTGTTTTAGTTAACTTGCTGACTAATGCTGTAAAGTTTTCAGAATTTGACGGAAAAATTGTTATTAATTCTCATAATTTGAATAATGGATTTATAGAAATTGAAGTCAAAGATTTTGGTTCGGGTATTGAAATTGGCAAAATAGATACTATTTTTGATAAATTTGCACAAAATAAAATAAAGTCATCAGGAATAGCACACTCCACTGGGCTTGGGCTTGCTTTTTGTAAACATGCAGTTGAAGCACACAAAGGCAAAATTTTTGCAAAATCTACAAAAGGAAAAGGAACAAGTTTTTATTTTAATTTGCCAGGAAAAATATATAAAAATGATACTGAACCCGAAAAATCAACTTCTGAAATTCTTAAATTAACAAACGAAGACAAACTATATCTAACGAGTTTTTCATTATTACTGAAAGATAAAAAAATATATGAAACAACAAATATTAAACAAATTTTGAAACAAATAGAGGATAAAAATCAGAATATTATTACATGGAAAGAGCGTATTTTATTAGCTTGCTACACATCTTCTCAAAAAAATTACTATAACCTTTTAAATAAAATATAATGACAAATTATAATATTTTGATTGTTGATGATGAATTTCAAAACATACAAACAATTACCGAATTGTTAGACAATTATCCCGAATATCACTTTTATACTTCAACATCAGGTAAACTTGCTTATGAAATTGCAAAAAACGAAAAAATTGATATAATTTTATCAGACTGGCACATGCCTAAAATGAGCGGACTGGAACTAATCAAGTGTTTAAAATCTGATTTAAAAACAAAAGATATTCCCATTGTAATGATAACAGGAATTATGACATCTCCCGAATCGCTACAAAAGGCTTTTGATGCAGGCGTTGTTGATTTTATAAGAAAACCAGCAGAAAAAATTGAATTAGTTTCAAGGATTAAATCAGTAATTAAAATATTTGAATATCAAAAATGTGAAATAATATTTAAAAATCAAGAGCTTGCAACTCATGCTGTTTATATTTCAAAGAACAATAGTTTTTTGATAAATCTATTGTCTCAAATAAATGAACTACAAGCTACTACGCCTTCTAAAAATAAATTATTAAAAAATAAGATAAATCAAATTGAAATAAATATTGAAAGTCAAACCAATGATAATTCATGGAAACGATTTCTTTATTACTTCCAACAAATTCACCCAAATTTTGAGAAAAGCTTAATCGAAAATCATTCAGATTTAAAGCCAAGCGATGTAAAACTTGCAATTTTTCTTAGATTAAATCTCTCGTCCAAAGAAATAGCAGAAATAGCCTTCCTTCAAGTAAACTCAGTTAAAACTGCGAGATACAGACTTCGAAAAAAACTTAAACTTGCAACAGGCGATAACTTAAATTCATACCTGCTATCATACTAAAATTAACAGCAAAGGTGCTACTTTAATAAAATAACTCCATTTAATAACATCTTGACTTTAAACACACAACAAACTCTGTACACTTTTGGTACACCTGTTTTTGCCGCTTTGTGCACTTTTGGTACACCACTATATCAATCATTTTAATTAAGATTTATGTATTTTTGTTGTTTAAATTTTAAATTATGAAAAAAGACAATTCTATTTATTAAGTAGTGTTACAAAGTGGTAGCTAAGCACCTATGAAAATTTAATTATAGATTTTTCTGACCTTGTTTCTTATCTTGCAATTGATGCCGAAAATTCAGATATTATTGGTAATAATGATTATGATAATGTTTCCAATGATTCATACTGGGAATACAATAATGGAACAACAACATGCTATCTTGTTAACGAAGGAAATATGCAATGGTGGATAAGTCAAAGTTCATATGATATGGTTCACTGCAAAACCAAAAAGCAGCAGATAAATAAACATTAATATTAATTAAAATTTCAAATTTATGAGAAGATTATTTTTGACAGTCGGTTTAGGATTTGCTCTCTTAGGAGTAAATGCCCAAACGGCAAGCCCTGAACTGGTGAGTTCTTCGGGCGATAGTTTTAATAACACAAGTTACCAATTGGACTGGTCAATTGGAGAGTGTATAACAGCAACGCATA
>JAOZTW010000555.1 GCA_029938985.1 Bacteroidales bacterium
TTACTTATTTTAAATATGTAAAAAGACACTTATTAAAATGTATTTACTTGAAATTTTTTTTATTATAGTTTTTTTGTCCCCATAGTGTCCCCTTTCTTTTATCATATAAAGAAATAAAATCATATTTTTGTAAATACTTGTTAATCATACCAACACTGTTTTGTAGGGACTATCCGTGGTTGCATGTAACTGCTCAACGGGCTTTACCCAATTTATTTTGATTTATGTAGCCTACATTAATAAAACATATACAAATTTCCTTTTTCTTATAATTCTGTTTTGCTGTAATATCCATTTATATGAGCAAAGCCACAATACTGCAACTAAAGTTGCAACTACAGCAACAAACCATTTTTTAGAAATATTTTTTTGGTTTTGTGGCTACAAAATCTTTTAAATAAAAAGGTTCAAAATATGCTACATCTTCAAATTGTTTATTTTTAAAATTTTCAAAAGCAAGTTTTACCATATAATTACTAAGTGGGGTAATATCATCAATAAATATTGCATTTTCATGCAAAATAGTATTTTTACATTTGTTTGCTCCGTCGCCAAAAAATACAACTTTATTGTTATCCAACAATTTATTAAACGAATTTTCGTCAATAATTTCAGCCTTTATTTCTCTTATCTGCTTACAATTAATATCATACACAGCCGTATAAACCTCCATTCGTCTGGCATCTATCATTGGACAAAAAAGTGTATTTTTATCAAAATCATTATTATTTAAAACCATACAAACCATTGTTTGCAGGGTGTTTACACTAATTAACGGTTTGTCTATTCCATAAGCAATACCTTTGGCGGCAGACACTCCAATGCGTAAACCAGTATAAGAACCAGGACCTTTGCTAACCGCCACTGCATCAATTGTTTTTATATCAATTTGAAGTTCTTCAATAATTTGTTGTACAAACACAGTTACCAACTCAGAATGCGATTTGTCTTCGTAACTAATTCTATTTGAAAGCATTGTGTTTCCCTTTGCCAGACTTACAGAACATACTTTGGTGGCGGTTTCAATATTTAATATTAGTGGCATATTTTTTTTTATTTACCTTGTCCTAACAGACAAAGCTGCTGATTTCGCACCTTTGGTGCTTAATTGTTTTATAATTAGATTATTTGAATAAATCTTCTTTTTTTAATTTTTCTACTTTTATTTTATCTTTAAGTTTCTTAGATATAGCACTATATGGAGCTACAACAAGTTCGTCTGTTATATCAACTCCTTCAGTTATTTCAATATATTGATTATCTTGTATTCCTGTTTTCACTATTTTTATTTCAACAGTGTTATCTTCTTGATAAACAAACACAACCTCTTGTAATAAATCATCGTTAATATTAGATTTTTTTTGTATCAAACTGTCTTTTGTTATCACCGAATCGGGGCGTACTGTTACCGCTTGAATTGGAACAGAAATAACATTTTGTTTACTTTCTGTTTTTATATCAACAGTTGCCGACATACCTGGTCTAAAAGGAAAATATAAACTGTCGTCTTTGGGTATCAAATGTTTATAAGACTCTTTTAAAATCACAATTTTAACTTCAAAATTTGTAACCTGGTCAGAACCAACCCCGCTAATATTTGCCGAATGTGCAATCTCCGAAACTATACCAATAAATTTATCATTATTATAAGCATCAACCTCAATTATAGTTGTGTCTCCATTTTTAATTCTAATAATATCGTTTTCGTTAACGTCAACCTGTACTTCCATATTATTCAAATTAGCAATTCTCAATATTTCAGTTCCTTGCATTTGAATTGTACCAACTACACGTTCTCCAAGTTCCACATTGAGCAACGAAATTGTACCACTCACAGGAGCATAAATAGTAGTTTTGTTTAGATTGTTTCTTGCTTCTTTAAGCGATGCTTCTGCACTTCTAACATTGTATTTTGCACCAGTAACAGATTGTTTTGCTGCATTTACTTCTGCTTTAGTAATTGCATATTCTGCGGTAATGGCTTCAAATTCTGATTTTGAAATTGCACCTTGATCATACAAACTTTTATTTCTATTATAGGAAAGCTCTGTTTTGGTAAAACGGGCTTTTACCTGTTCTAAATATGCTTTAGAATTTGCTAAGTTTGATTTTGCCGAATTTAATGTAGCATTCATCTTATCCATTGAAGATAAATAAATATCAGGATTGATTTTTAAAAGAATATCTCCCTTAACAACTTCTTTTCCTTCAATAATAAAAAGCTCCACTATTTCTCCCGAAACATCTGCACTAATTTTTACTTCGGTCTGAGGTTGAATTTTACCGTTAGCGGTTATTAATTCTGCGATTGTTCTTTTTTGAGCAAATTCAGTACTAATAAAAATTTTATCTTTCTGTTTTGATTTGCGTATTTTAGTTACAATAACAGCTATAATAATAATTGCCAAAAGGCTAAATATTACATATTTAACAAATTTTCTTTTTTTCTTTTTTGCCATTTTATATTTACTTAATTGTTTTTTCTTTTTCACTTACCGCTTATTACATTACAAATTCCTTTTGTTAATTTATCTAAATCGGAGTTTGAAATAACAAAAGGTGGCATAGTATAAACCAGTTTTCCAAAAGGTCGCATCCATATATTTTGTTCTAAAAACTGTTTTTGAATTATTTTCATATCTACTGGTTTTTTCATTTCCACAACACCAATAGCTCCCAAAACCCTCACATCTGCAACAGCTTCTAATTTTTTTATTTCAAATAAATAATTTCCCAATTTTTTTTCTATTCGTTTAATATTGCTTTTCCAATCTTTTTTTAGTAATAATTTTATACTTGACAAAGCCACCGCACATGCCAGCGGATTGCCCATAAAAGTGGGTCCGTGCATAAATACTTTTGGAGAAGCATTAGATATTATTTTGGCAACATTTTCGGTACAAAAAGTTGCGGCAAAAGATAAATATCCACCAGTTAGTGCTTTACCAACACACATTATATCAGGAGTAATATTTGCATAATTACAAGCAAAAAGTTCGCCTGTGCGAGCAAAACCAGTAGCAATTTCATCAGCAATTAATAAAATATCATATTTTTTACACAATTTTTTAACTTCAATTAGATACTGTCTGTTGTAAAATAGCATACCTCCTGCTCCTTGTACAATTGGTTCAAGTATAAATGCTGCAATATTACCACTTTGGTTTTCAAATAGTTCTACAATAGGTTTTATTTCATCAAAATCAAAATTTTCAGAAAATTTTGATTTTGGTGCTGGCAAAAAATATTGTTTTGCTAATTTATTATTAAAAATATGGTGCATTCCAGTTTCTGGGTCGCACACCGACATAGCATGCCAAGTATCACCATGATAACCGTTTTTGATTGTAACAAACGAATTTTTAGAATTATCGCCTTTTGCATACCAAAACTGTAACGCCATTTTCATAGCCACTTCAACAGCTACCGAGCCTGAGTCACTATAAAACACACGTGTTAAACCTTTTGGGACAATTTCTAATAACAATTTTGTTAATTCAATTGCAGGTTTGTGAGTTAAGCCTCCAAACATTACATGAGCCATTTTTTTTGACTGATTTACAAGTGCCTCGTTTAACACTGGATTGTTGTATCCATGAATAACAGACCACCAACTCGACATTCCATCAAGTAATATTTTACCGTCTTCCAACTCAATATTCACTCCTTTTGCTTGTTTTACAACAAGACTATCAAGCGGGTTTGTTGCCGAAGAATAAGGATGCCAAATATGTTTTTTATCAAATTCAATCAATTGTTTCAGTTTCATTTTTTGGCGTTTTTCACGAGTGTCAAGCTCAAGGCTTTTTTGAAATATTAGAATTAAAGTTTCATTTTGTAAATAAGCATTTTAATATTTCAAAAGTAACAAAGAAATTGATACTCGTAAAAAAACGCCCATTTTTTACAACTGAAAAGTCGGGAAAACTTTTTACCATAACATTAAAGCATTGATTAATTGCCT
>JAOZTW010000556.1 GCA_029938985.1 Bacteroidales bacterium
AGAGTTTGTGAGAGTGCCACCATCTATAACTAATTTTCCACCAGGGTGTACTATTATATATCCATCTTTTAGAAAATGGACTTCACCCCTAATAGTTAATTTACCTCCTGAATTTATACGTACATTATTTGATAAGCCCCAATTTATACGAGTATTCCAAATTATATCATCGTCATCTTCAATAGTAATTTCAGGCATATCAACATTGGTTTCTATGATATCGCCTTCGAACATTCCTCTGCCATAAGTGGCTACTCGTAATTTCTCTGCACAATAATTTATTTTCATTTCTTGTACCATACAATTAGGAAAATCACCGTATTTTTTCCAGTCTGCATTTGTGCCATTTTTTACATATACTCCAGCATCTGTTCCAATATATAAAATATCATTACTTCCTTTTTGGTAAGTTATGCAATTAACAGATAAATTTGGTAAATTATTACCAACATCTGTATTTCTCCATGTTTCGCCAGCATCTTCCGAGAACCATACTTTATATTCTGCATTATACGAAGCATAGCTTATCCAAATTCGTTCCTCGTTTGTAGGGTCAACTACCACATCGCTTATGCAAGGAAATTCTTCATCGTATTTACCTGGATACTCAATCTCTTCATAATCAATACTTCCATCTGTTGTTTTTAAAAAAAGACTTCTTAATTCCCATTCATTATTCGGATTCCAGCCTTGGAAACTCCCCATTCTAAGTATATAACGATAATCAGGATTAGAAGTAGCTATCTCAAATCGGTTTAATTGTCTTCGCCACCATTGAGGTTCATCTAAAATAACATCAGATGATAATTCCCAGAGATTTGTAATATTAATTTCATCTCCAAGTTTGGGATACATTTTCAATCTTTTCTGTATTTCGGTGAAAGTAAAATACAATTCTCCTGTAATAGGATGATTTTTAGCTTCAAAATCAATAGTTAATTTATCTCTGAGCCAGGAATTTGAATTGTAATTGAAATATAAAGGGCTGTAGTCTGGTGTGTGACTTTCTATATTTTTTATTCCTGTATAGTAATTATAATTATAATAACGGCATGAAATGTCTGTTCCTTGTGGATTCATACTAAAGAAAGCAAGGGAGTCATTTGCATCGTTTATTTGGATACCATATCCGTCTCCGCCATTCACATAGTCCCAATTAGTGCCTGAAATTAGTTTTTTTGTACCACAATCTTGAAACCCACCAATAATCATGTCTGGATTTGTTTCGGAATCGTCAAACGACCAATATGTAGAAACTGACAATCCATTATTTCTTGATTCCCAGTCATAAGTTGAGCTTGAAGGTAATGGTAAAACACTAATACCACCATCATTACCGCAAAATAATTTAGGATTACTAATATTTGGAGGAAAAACCATATAATGATTATCTGCATGATATCCAGAACCATTGTATGGAGAAACAGCGTGAAAATCAATATTGTTAATATCGGTTGTGCCGTAAGTATATGAAAAACCAAAATAAACTTCGTCTGGATTTGTCGGATGTGCTACAAAACCTGCTTGATTTGGTACAATAACTTGATATCCACTTTCTTTAAGTTGGAAAAATTTCTCCTCCCAAATTCCATTATCAAACATATAAATGTATAAAGCTGGTGTTCCGTCTTGTTTACCAATAATGTATGCATACAGTCTTTCTGGGGCAGCTGGTGTTACAGTAATATTTATTCTATCAACTATAAAATCTGGCAGGTTTTCTAATATTAAGCCAGTACCTGTTCCAGTCATACTTTGCCAAGTATCGCCGCTGTTTACGGATTTATAAATATCCTGACCACTTGCATATATGGTATTCGGATTATCTGGTTTGTATTCCAAACCTTTAAATTCTGTGTCAAAATAGTCGCCAGTACCTGTAAATACTTGTTCCCAAGAAGGTGTGTAATTTTTAATGTTGTTAGTTTTAAAAATTCCTTCACTTGTTGCAATAAAAACCTGATTAGAATTTGTGGGATGCATTTTCATTCTTCGAATAGTTCCGCCTTCTGTAAAATAATCTAATAAATTACCATTTGCAGGCATCCAGTTTTCGCCATAATTAAATGTTCTGTAAACACCTAATGTAAATACTGGGTTTGCAGTTCCTCCACGTGTTCCATAGTTTACTATTCCTTCGTCTCCAATTCCTGTACTGATAAAAATATTATCAGAATTTTCGTGGTCAATAACAATATCGGAAACCGAAGTAATAGGTATTCCAATGTCTGTATTTACTGTTTCCCAATTCATTCCGTCATCTTCAGAACGCCAGAGACCGCCATAAGAAGATGCTGAATAAATTATTTTATTTGTAACTCCATCGTAATTTGTGTCAAAAGCAATTGAATGAATTCTTCCGTTATTACAAGTATTAATATCTGACGAGCCAGTAGGACCAAGTTCTGTCCAATTCGGGTCGTAATTATTGTTCCGATATTGCTCATAATTTTCGGCATAATCAATCATAGCATTTACCATTCTGCTACAATCTCCATCTGGTTTAAGTTTATGTGCATACAAACGAGTGCTTCGTTCAATATTTTTATTCGGTTCACATGTATCGCATTTAGAACTTGAATATAAATTCAAAAAATCCCAAAATGTACTACCCGCAGGAGTTTCTACTTGTGCAAAAACTATGTTTGCAATTACGATTAAAAATAATACTGAAATAAATTTTCTCATTGTTTAATAATTTTAAAGTTAGTAATTAATTGATTGTTATTAATAATTGATAAAATATAAATACCTGTTTTTAAGCTGGATAAATTGTAAATGAATTGTTTGCTGTCTATTGTTTTGATAGATATTAACACTCCTGTTATATTGTGAATATTTATTTTATAATTCACTGAATAATTGTTATTTATATTAATAATTATTTCATTATTTTGTTGTTTTATTGTTATATCTTCTTTTGTATTTAATTCTTTGGTAGTAACTATTAATTCTTCCCAAGTTTCGCCTCCGTTTGTTGTATGGATTATTGTATTGACATGTCCAACTGCCCAACCTTCGTTTTCATTTATAAAATCAACACCTTTTAATTTTAAAGTATTTGCAGGGCATTCTTGTTCTACCCAAGTAATTCCATTATCTGTAGTTTTTGCAATATTTGCATTATCGCCCACAGCCCATCCAGTTGTGCTGTTAAAGAAATCGCAGTCGTAAAATTCAGGGTTTGTGATATCTAAGTGGTGTTTTTCCCAAGTTTCGCCACCATTAGTAGTTGTAAAATGAGTATCCATATCATCAGGGTGCCAATTTCCTATAGCAAAACCATTATTGTAATCAAAAAAATAACCAATATAAATAGATTGATTAAAAGAAATGTTATTAAGAATACTCCATGTTTCGCCTCCATTTTCGGTATACAGTACTTGATTACCAAATGCCCAGCCTGTGTGTTCATCAATAAAGAAAATATCAAACATATAAAAATTTAATTCTTGGGCTTGTTCTGTCCAAGTTTCGCCTGCATCTGTTGTTTTCATAATGACATCGCCTACCGCCCAGCCAGTCTCTTCATTTATAAAAAACATTTCACGTAAATGTAGCGTTTCTATATTAGCAGGTGTAATATCATTCCACGTTTCACCACTATTTATTGTTTTTAAAATAAGTGCTTCGCCATCATAAGGACCGCCAACTCCTCCAACAGCATAACCAGTATTTTCATTTGTAAAATGAATATCACCGAACCATGTGTATGAATCATCAAAAAACAAAGTATCCCAACTATTGCCACCGTTTATTGTATTTAATATCCAATCATCTCCAACTATCCAGCCTTTTTGCGAATTAACAAAATACACATCTTCGTATGTTCGGTTTGTTTTATATTGTTGTGCTAATAAAATTTTTATAAAAAAAATTGCTATAATTATTAATATTGTTTTTTTCATTGTTTTTTATTGTTTTATTAATTTGTTTGTATAAATAGTTTTATTATTAGAAATTA
>JAOZTW010000557.1 GCA_029938985.1 Bacteroidales bacterium
TGTGTTTTTCTTCTGTTTTGCAACGAAAATCAAAACGAACTTCTTTTGAACTTTTAGTTAGTTTACCATTTAATGGCAGTGCTTCGATGTTTTGAATTTCAATATCCAAAAAATCTTCGAGAAAACTTTTTGTGATTTTTAAATCCGAAAAAACTCGCTTAAAAAAAAGGTCGTAGTTTAAAGGGGCAAGGTAACCGGCTTGAAATTTATCTGCATTCATTAAAATATGTATTATGTTAAAATTTATTAAAATACAAAGATACAAAAAAAATATTAAGGTAGTAAAATTTTTTGGCTACCCGTACTTTTGCTCATAACTCTGTTTTTTACCGTTATTTTATATTTTTTGTCATTTATTTTTTCTTTTTTTATATACTCTTTCGGAACATACTCAACCCATTCATAAGAAAAATCAACTTTACTCCAATTTTCAATAAACTTAATATTCGGCAGTATTAAAATATTATCGTTGCCCAATTCATATTCAAGACTATTGTGTTTTTCATAAGCTTTTTGATGGTGCATATCAGCTTTTTCCTTATCTTCTATTATATAAAAAACGCCCTTATATTCGTTGGGTAAAACAATAAGTAAGCCTTTTTCAAAGTTTAAACCGCAAGAAGACAAAATTAGAAAAGATAAAATTAGCAGAACGTTTAATGGTTTCATTTTTTTTAATGTTTTTTAGAAAATAAAATTTCAAATCATAGAAATAGCAAACTAATCTAACTGTTTCCTAACTTATTATTTTTCATATTCCTTAATAGATAACTACTATACGTTTATTTTTAAATTGTAAAAAAACAAAAAAAGACGCATTTTTGAGCAACTTATTATTTCATTTTCTCTAAGGCATATTAAAATAAATAATGGTTTACAGTCAAATATTGTGATAAAATAAGGAAACTCGGTTTAAGTAAAGACATCACAATATTTGACTGTAAACCCTTAAATAAGTACCCATACAAAAGTTTTTACCTGTTTATATATTTGTAATATGCTAAATGATAAGATTATATGTAAATGCGTAAGCAACATTAAATACAGCAATTCTCATTTTAAAAAATCAAATTTTTATCAATCTAAAAACTTAAATAACTGTATTTTAGACGTAATTTGATAAAAATTAATAAAATTAGCGAATTTTTTATCTAAATTTTAATAAAATTACTACGAAAATGGAAATTATAAAACTCTGATTTTTAGTGTGAAATTTCTAAAATGAGAATTGCTGATTTTATAGTTTTAATGCTCAACAATATAACAGAAATTAAGACAGCTGAAACAAAATAATGGATATTTGGCAAAAGAAAAATTTGTAATGTTTCGATTCCGTTCCAAGTAGTGCCTAAAAACTCTATCATTGTGCTGCCTAAATTGACATAAAACACAAATATTGTATATAAATACAGTAAGGTTGTTGTAAGTAATATCAACACAATTTTTATTGCTATTTTAGTAATTTTAGTAACAAAAAATATAATGAAACTGCCTATTGATAACGGCAAAAACGATTCTATTATATAATATATCATATATTGCGGATATGTAAATAAAATTGTATTTGTGCCTGGTATATAGTGCTTTCCAATAAGCTCTCTCCCAATGCTCAAATATAAAAAAAACAACAGAGGAGTAAATAAAGACATAAATATTATGATGATTTTAAATATTATTTTCATAATTTTTTATGTTTGAAATATATAAATTATTATCCACCTATACTATTGTCTAACGCTCATAAAATAATAACCCACCTTATTCATGAATAAAGTGGATTAAAGGAGCTTGCAGTTAATTTTTTTCGGGTTTACAGTCAAATATTGTGATGACTTTATTTAAACCGAGTTTCCTTATTTTTAATAAAATACAATCTTTTATCATAATATTTGACTGTAAACCGAAAAACAGATTTAAAAATCCGTTTTTATCAGCATTACAAAGTATCCGTTTTATCAGCGTTCCAAAAGGTAATACCTATTAAAAAACAGATGGTTTATTTTCAAATTGTAAAAGAACAAAAAAAGACGCATTTTGGTGCAACTTATTATTTTATTTTCATTAGAACAACAAGGAAACAAAATAAAAACATACAACTGCAAACAAAAAGTTATTAATATGCCTTAATCATATATAAACTACACTTTTTAAGGTCAATTCTATCATTAGCTTAGTTATAAAAGACTATTACAAAGCAATATGCAAATATTTTTTGCCTTACATAATGAAAAAATAACCTCTTTAAAAAAGCAACATTTATATATGATTACCTACTTATGTACTTCAATCAAGCTATTGAATAATATTTTGTCTTTGTTATTGAAGAATTATCTTTTTTGATGTTTTTTCATTTAATCCATCAAAAATCTTAATTAAATAAGTGCCTTTTTCAAAATTGGTAATATCTATTTTGTCAGACTCTTGTATTTTATCCGTAAAAATAATTTTTCCTTTTATGTCATATATTTTAATGTCCATAAGTTGTGAATTATTATTTTTGATATAAATAATACCATTATTTGGGTTTGGATAAATTATAATTTCATTACTTTCCATATTTGAAACATTTGCTACATCGTTGTCATTAATTGTAATTATAGCTTGGCTTGTTCCAAGTGTTGCGGTTTGAACATTTGATAAATTTAATTCAAATGTTTCTGCACTTTCTGTTTCACTGTCGTCTGCAATTGTAATTTCTATAGTTTTATCATCGGCGTTTCCTGCTGCCCAGTCTAATGTTGTTGCTGTAATTGCGGTGTAGTCATCTCCAGCTGTTGCTGTTAAATCTGCTGTTGCATAATCTACCGAAACGGCTCCGTCTGTTCCTCCAGTTCTTGACACAAGTACACTTACCGTTGTTTCTCCTTCTGTTATTGAATATGTTGCTGCTTTTACGGCAATAGTTCCATAATCTGCCCCACCACCATAATTAGCGGTAACAGTTGCTGGACTTGTACCCATAGTAAGAGTAGTAGATGCACTGCTTTCACTTGCTACAGTAGCACCAGACCAACTTGTAAAAGTTCCTTGTGAAGGGTCAGCATTGATATTTGCATCTTGTCCTTCTAAATACTCACCTGAGCCAAACCCGTTGTTTACTGTCAAGGTGTATGATGTAGCTGTACTACAACCATGATACCAACTATCATCGCTTATCCCACCAAAATACTCGTCTGAATCTACTGTACGAATAGCTCCATCATCAATACGTAAACTATAAAAAAAATTGCCAAAAAGTACTCCACCTGGTGCAGTGCCACCATAATAAATAGTCAATTTATTGCCAGTAATAACTGCTTTCTCCAACCAATTGTTACCTGTTTCTGGAGTGGTAACATTAATTGCTCCTGCATTTTGATATGTCCCATCCTCTGTACCGGACCAATGAGATGAAATCTCACCTGTTCCAAATTTAATATCTTCATCAAAAATAATAGTTACCAACGAAGTCACTTCTACATGAGAGCCAACTCCTGGTTCGTAACCTACAATATTTTGTGCCTGTACTGTAATCGATATACTACACAACATTACAGCCATAAAAAGCTGTATAAACAAAAATCTGTTCATCTTTAAAAATTTAATAGTTAATAAAAAAATAATTATCAGTAATAAACTAAATACTCAATAATATTTAGTTTGTATTTATAAGGTATATTAAAACAAATAATTAACCATTTAAACTTGTTCTTTTTGCTTTTATCTTCTTCAATAAACACGCCAATATCTTAATATTATTATATTTATTGAATTGTTAAAAATAACATCGCTTAAATTGGTTAATAGTTTGTTGAATCTCAGTAGTAAGAAATTAAATAGTTTGTTGAATCTCAGTAGTAAGAAATTAAATACAGTTGAAATTCAGTTGATTATTCCTTTCTTTGTTTCCAAACTTATTATATTATTTGTTCGAAGATTCTTTGTTGCGATAAAAAACATAGCCCATTCTCCCACT
>JAOZTW010000055.1 GCA_029938985.1 Bacteroidales bacterium
AATACCGCAGTTTACTTATTGTAAATGAGGATTTTAAAATAATCAAAATAACGCAATAATTTGCATTTATGAAAAATGCCGAAGTTTTTTTTAACAATTCCTATACTAATAATTATTCATAAAACCTTGTTCCTTTAACACTTTCAAAAATTCTTGCGAAAAAAACAAATTGTCTTTTTTTACATACCTTTTTTCTGTAAAAATTTGAGCAAGATTTTCTGTTTTATTTTCTTCTATCAATTTTTTTGTAAATTCTAAATTTTCTTTTTCTTGGTGTAATTTTTTAATATCTTCTTTGGTATAATTTTTATATTTTTCATAATGCACAACAGCTTCTATTGGCAATCTATCAGTAAGTTCTGGAGTTTGATCTGGCACTCCAACAACAACTGTTGTAACAGGAATTACACCTTTTGGGAGGTCTAAAATTGAAATTATTTTTGAAGCCATATAAGTTGTTGTGCCCAAATAACAAATTCCAAGTTTATATTCTTCTGCGGCTATAGTTGCGTTTTGTGCCGCAATTGTAGCATCAATAGTAGCATTATAAAGCCACAAAAAATTATCATAAGACGGTTTTGTATTGCTTTGTTCACACCATTTATTAAACCTATTAATATCAGCACAAAATGTTAATATAACAGATGCTTGATTTACCATATCTTGCTTAAAATGAGACTCCCATAATTGTTTTTTTAGAGTTTCGTCTCTACTAACAATTATACTATACATTTGCATATTCCCTGTATTTGAACCTCTTATCGCTGCTTTCAAAATATTGTTTAAAATTTCATCGTCAATAGTTTCATTTTTGTATTTTCGTATCGAACGATGATTAAAAATAGTTTCTAACATTAGTTTATTATTTTAGTTATTTGTTATTAAAATTTTATTCCAATTACAAGTATATCATCTACTTGTTTAATCTTACCCATCCATTTTATTAGATTTTTAGATAATTTTTTTTCTTGTTCTTTTAGACTCAAACTTTGTGATTTTTTCAATAATTTCAAGAAGTTTTTAGTCATAAATTTTCTTCCACGTGGACCTCCAAACTGATCTGGATATCCGTCTGAATACATATAAAATGTTGTACCTTCCTTATAGTTAATAGTATGTTCTTCAAAAGTTTTTTTTCCAAAAGTTCTTATATGGCCTCCAATAGAAAAATATCCACCACTTAATACTTCTAATTTTTCGTTTGAAATCATAATAACTTCATGGTTTGCAGTTGTAACAACAGCTTCATTTTTCGTTTCATTAAATCTACAAAGTGTCATATCCATACCATCAGAAGGTTGATTTATGTTGTCAGATAAATTGTTAGATTTAATTGTATTTGTATAACTACTTAAAGTTGATACAATACCATTGTCTAATTTGTGTAAAATTTTGGAAGGAGTAAATTCTTTTTCTTCATTAATAATCTTATTTAATAAGGTGTTTCCTATCATTGACATAAAAGCACCAGGAACACTATGCCCTGTACAATCAACTGCCGCAACAAATTTAAAATCTCCATGTTTGGCGTACCAATAAAAATCGCCACTAACAATATCTCGTGGTTTGTAAAAAATGAAAGCTTCTTTAAAATCAGAAAGAATGGCACGTTTAGATGGGAAAATTGCTTTTTGAATTCTACTTGCATAATTAATGCTAGCAGTAATCTGTTTGTTTTTTTTCTTTAATTCATCACGGTTTTTTTCAATTTTAATATTCTTGATTTGAAGCTCCTCGTTTTGATTATTTATTTTTTCATTCTTTGTTTGAAGTTCTTCGTTTTGATGATTTATTTTTACATTCTTTATTTGTAGCTCATCATTTTGATGATTTATTTTTTCATTTTTTTCAAATAATTTATTATTTAATTCTTTAAGTTTTTTATTAGCTTTCTTTTTATCAAAAAAAAGTTTTAATACAATTAATGAAGCTAATAATACAAATATGAAACCTCCAATAAGAGAATATATTACAGTTTTTTTAGCTTTTAATTCGGCTTCCTTCTCTCTTACTTTTGCCTTTTCTTCAAGAATTTTAGATGTTTTTGCCACATCTTTTTGATTTAATAATTCAATTTCTATTTGTTTTTGTAAATTTTCTGCTTCTTGTTCTTCAAGCGAATCGGCAACCAATTTTAATGTTAAACCTTGAAATTTAAGCTCATAAGTTTTTGATAAAGTAATTTGTTTTTGTCGTTCAACTAATAATTCCTTCTCTTTTATGGTTTGTTCCTTGTCAATATCATTAAAACTTGAGGTTAGCAAAAAATATTTTTCATAATTTGTGTCATCTCCAAGTTCTTTATAGCATTTTGCTATTTTGAGTGCGGCATTTCTTGCCATTCGGAAATTTTTTAATTCCTGAGCTATTTTAAGGGCTTCATCGTAGCTTTCAATTGCTTGTTCATATTTTTTTTGATGATTAAGCGAACTTGCATAATTTGAAAGAACAGATGAAATTATTTCTTGATTATTACTTTGATATGCAATATCTAAGCTAATTTTAAGATATTTTTCTGCCTCAGCATAATTTTCAATTTCAATATAAGAAATACCTATTTGATTACTAATAATCCTATAAGCAGTAGTATTACCAATCTCTTCACTAATTTCGCAAGCTCTTACATAAAAAGGAATTGCATCATTAGGCATATATGCTTGATTATAAATATCTCCTATCTTTTTTAAATTATTTGCTATTTGATTTTTATTTCCTTCATTTTCATATTTTTCTAACAAAGCAGATAAGTTAGCAACTTCATTTTTCTGTTTTAAAGTCAAATTTTGTGAATAAGAAAAAAAAGTAAACAATAGAATGTTTACTAAAAAGAAATATTTTAGTTTCATAGTATATAATAATTAAAATACTGTATATATGTTGTTTAAGTTTTAATATAACAAACAAATATCATTAATATTTAGAAAAAAAAAAATTATTCAGTTTAAAAAGATTGTTTATATTTAATATTTATTTATATTTGCAAAGATATATTAATTGAGTAAATTAAAAATTAAAAACAAACATTTAATATGTTTTTTTATTCTAAGGCATATTAAAACAAATAATTAACGATTTAAACTCGTTCTTTTTGCTTTTATCTTCTTCAATAAACATGCAAATATCCTGATATTATTATATTTATTGAATTGATAAAAACAAAAATAACTTCATTTAAATTTGTCAATTATTTATTTTAATATGCCTAAATTTGAAAATTATGATTTTGTATCATAATATGAAAAACATGTAATATACATATTTTCAGGTTAATCAAAGTTATTTATTGTTAATTATTAATTAACTCACAATAATCATACAAATTTTTTAACATAATAAAATCTAAAAAAATGGCAGATCTTTTTGATAAACTAAAAAAGAAAAAAACAGATTTAGGTAAATATCAAGCCGACGTTCACGGATATTTCTCATTTCCAGTACTTGAAGGGCAGTTAAATCCTGAAATGTTATTTAATGGAAAAAAAGTTTTAACATGGAGCATTAACAACTATCTTGGTCTTGCAAATACGCCCGAAATTAGAGAAATTGATACAAATGCAACAGCAGAATACGGACTTGCGTACCCAATGGGAGCCAGAATTATGTCTGGTCAAACAAAAAAACATATAGAGTTAGAACAAAAACTTGCAACTTTTGTAGAAAAAGAAAGTGGTTATCTTTTAAATTACGGTTATCAAGGAATGGTTTCAATTATTGACGCACTTCTTGACCGAAAAGATATTGTGGTTTACGATGAGGAAAGTCATGCTTGTATATTAGATGGTATGAGGTTACATATTGGTAAACGATTTGTTTACAAACATAATGATATGCAAAGTCTTGTTAAGCAACTGGAACGGGCAGAAAAACTAAGTAAAGAAACAAATGGAGGAATTCTTATAATTACCGAAGGCGTATTTGGTATGTCGGGTGATTTGGGAAAATTAGATGAAATAATAGCATTAAAAGAAAAATTTGATTTTAGACTTCTGGTAGACGATGCACATGGTTTTGGAACAATGGGAGAAAAAGGAGCAGGTACAGGAGAATTTTTGGGAGTACAAAAAGAAATTGATGTTTATTTTGCTACTTTTGCAAAATCAATGGCAGGAATAGGTGCTTTTGTTGCCGCAGAAAAAGGTATTATAGATTATTTACATTACACTATGCGTTCACAGGTGTACGCAAAATCATTGCCTATGCCAATGGTTATTGGTGCATTAAAACGTTTGGAAATGTTACAAAATCGTCCTGAATTTAAGAAAAAACTTTGGGAAAATGTTAACGCCCTACAAAAAGGTCTTAAAGAAGCAGGTTTTAATCTTGGAAATACCAATTCGCCTGTTACTCCAATATTTTTAAAAGGAAATTTAGCTGAAGCGGCAAGTGTAATTGCGGATTTGCGTGAAGAATATGCAATTTTTTGCACAGCAATTTTTTATCCAGTTGTGCCAAAAGATGTTATACTTTTAAGACTAATACCAACTGCTGCTCACACTCTTGAGCAAGTGGAAAGAACAATAAATGCTTTTAAAGAAATTAGAACAAAGCTTGATGCTGGTGAATATAAATCTGATGTAATTACTGGTTTCCAAAAATTTATAAAATAAAAAATGAATTTCAACTGAATTTCCATTGTTTTTCAACCGAATTTCATTTAAAAAAAACTATTATTATGAGCAAAAAACTTGTAGAATGTGTCCCAAATTTTAGCGAGGGACGGGATATGTCTATTATCAAACAAATTACTGACGAAATAGAATCAGTAGAAGGAGTAAAACTTCTTGATGTTGACCCAGGAAAAGCAACTAATAGAACAGTTGTTACTATGGTAGGAACACCAGACGAAGTGGTAGAAGCAGCATTTAAAGCTATAAAAAAAGCTTCTCAATTGATTGATATGAGTAAACATACAGGCGAACATCCTCGTATGGGAGCAACAGATGTTTGTCCGTTTGTTCCAATTGCAAATTTAACAATGGAAGAAACAGTAGGATATGCCAGAAAACTTGCCAAAAGAGTAGGTGAAGAACTAGAAATTCCTATTTATTGTTACGAATTTGCTGCTTTTGAAGAAAAACGAACTAATCTTGCAAATTGTAGAGCAGGAGAATATGAAGGTTTATCAAATAAATTTAAAAATCCAGATTGGAAACCCGACTTTGGACCAGCCGTATTTAATCCCCAAACGGGAGCAACAGCTATTGGAGCAAGAAATTTTCTTGTGGCTTATAATATTAATCTAAATACAACCTCAACACGAAAAGCAAATGCAATTGCTTTTGATGTGAGAGAAGCTGGACGTATAAAAAGAGTAGGCGGAACAATTGCTGGTAAAATAATAAAAGACGAAAATGGAAATCCTGTTCGAGTTGCAGGAAGTTTGAAAAAAACCAAAGCAATTGGCTGGTATATAGAAGAATATGGGGTTGCACAAATTTCTATGAATTTGACTGATATTACAGTTACTTCTGTTCATAAAGCGTTTGATGAGGTTAGTGAAAGGGCAACAATACGAGGAATACGAGTAACTGGTTCAGAGCTTGTTGGACTTGTTCCACTTCAGGCAATTCTTGATGCAGGTAAGCACTATCTTAGCAAACAACAACGTTCGTTGGGTATAGAAGAAGCTGAAATTATTAAAATAGCGGTTAAATCACTTGGTCTTGATGAGTTAAAACCATTTAATCCTGAAGAAAAAATTATTGAATATATACTTGATAAAGACGACAATCGTCCTCTTGTGAATATGACAATCAAAGGATTTGCAAACGAAACAGCGTCGGAATCACCAGCACCAGGAGGAGGCTCGGTAGCAGCATATCTTGGAGCTATTGGAGTATCACTTGGAACTATGGTTGCAAATTTATCGGCACATAAAAGAGGCTGGGATAACAGATGGGAAGAGTTTTCCGCTTGGGCAGAAAAGGGACAAAAGTATAAAAAAACATTACTAAATCTTGTAGATGAAGACACTAACGCCTTTAATAAAATAATGGACGCTTTTAGAATGCCAAAATCTACACAGGAGGAAAAAGCTGTTCGTTTACAAGCAATTGAAGATGCTACCAAAGGAGCAATTTTAACTCCTCTTGCAGTTATGCGAGTATCGTATCAATCAATGGAGGTGATGAAAGCAATGGCAGAAATTGGCTTGCAAGCCTCAATAAGTGATGCTGGAGTAGGTGCATTATCAGCTCGTTCGGCAGTAATGGGCGCTTTTTTAAATGTGAAAATAAATACAGCGGAACTTAAAGATAAAGATTTTCTTGATAAAGTAATGAGCGAAGCCAAAGATATTGAACAAAAAACAATTGCTTTGGAAAAAGAAATACTTGCAATTGTGGAATCAAAATTATAAATTTTGAAAACATTAAGTGAAAATAAAATAGTTAAGTAATTCCAATATTTGCAGTTTTTTTCTTTTTATAATTTAAAAAAACTGCAAATAGCGAGCTATTTCAGCATATTAAATCAAATAATTAAGGAATTTGTTTTGTTTTAAACTTCCCAATAAACATACAAATATCTTGTTATTATATTTAAGTAGTTAATTATATAAACATCACTTTTTAAGGTCAATTCTATCATTATGCTTCGTTGTAAAAGATTACTATATAAGCAATATGCAAATATTTTACGCCTTGACTAATACAAAAATAGCCTCAAAAAAGTGTTGTTTATATACGATTACCTACTTAATGGATTGTTAAAAAAAAAAAAAACTTTACTTAATATAGTGAAAATGAAAAATTTGACTAACATACCCAAAATTGAATTAAGTCAAGTGGTTGGTCTTGATTCTCAAACTGATGCAATATATAAACAATTGTTGGATAAAGAAAAGAATATTGTTGTTATAACAGGGCAAGCAGGAATAGGAAAAACTACGGTAGCATTATCTTTTGTTAGTACGAGAAAATATATTTCGTTGTATAAAAATATAGCATGGGTTTCGGTTACAGACAAATCAATAAAAGAAGATTTTATAAATGCTTTTATATCTTCAAACAAAGAAATTAGGTTCAAATTAAGAAGCAATAAAGAAGCTAATTTTAATTTATTGATGCAATATTTAAAAACACAAAAAGGGAATACGCTTTTGGTAATTGATAATGCAAACAATGCCAAACAGTTAGAAGAAATAAGACAAGATTTAATTGATTTAAAAATTGATGTTATTATTACCACTCGCACATTACCCGAAAATTACAATTTATTTTCAATGCAAACACTCTCTCCTTCCAACGCTTTTAAATTATTTTCAATATATTATACCAAAGAAAAAAATGACGAAATTTTAAACCGTATTTTAAAAAAAATTGATTATAATAGTCTGCTTATTATTATGTTGGCAAAAGCCACACAAAATAATGATAAATTAAAATTGGAAAAATTATTAAAAATTGTATCTGATAGAGCATTAGATTTCCCTCAATTAGATTCAAAAATAAAGATTCCTACTTATTACAAAAAAGAAGATTTTTTGAAAGAAATAAGATTTAAAGATTATTTTACAAGTATTTTTAAAATTTCGGATTTATCTAATAATGAGCTATTTTATCTTAAAATATTATTAATTTTACCAGATAATAAAGATTTTTCTTTTGATTTTCTTGCGGAGCTTTTATTTATTAAAGATGAAAAAAAACTTGAATTTAATGAAAATTTGAATGCTCTTGTTGTTAAGGGTTGGTTATTGAAAAGATATGATAACAGTGAAGCTTTTTATCAAATACATAAACTTGTAAAATTTTCATTAAATACTCTAATTGAGGTTGATTTGAAAAGTTGTAATAGTACTTTCTGGCGAGTTTCGCTTAAATTATCTTATGCTGATAAAAAAATTAACCGATTACAAGAAAAGATTTTGTGGTCGGAAATTGGAGAATCTATGGTTAATTATTTTTATAATGAAAAAATAATGAAAAATATTAGTCAAGAAACTAATTTAGCTCTACTTTATAACAATTTAGCTCTTTGTTATCAAGATTTATCAAAATATGAAAAGGCACTAAAATATCAGAAAATTGCATTGGCGATGAATCAAAAAACGTTGAAGTCTCCTCATATTTCTATTGCCAAAAATTATAATAATTTATCATCAATTTATAGAGATGTTGGAGATGTTAAGAGAGGGATTGAAAATCAGATATATGCTATACAAATAAAAGAAAAAATCTTAGATAGCAATAATGCATCGCTTGCTCGTTCTTACAATAATTTATCATTACTTTATTCGGACATTAGAGCATACAAAAACGCACTTGAACTACAACTAAAAGCAATAATAATTCGCCAAACATTTAAAGAAGAACCAAATTCGGAGCTTGCAAATTCTTTCAACAATTTATCAACAATATATAACAATTTGAAAGACAGTAAAAATGCTCTACGGTATCAGCTTAAAGCAATTAATTTGTTTCAAAAAATATATAAAACACCGCATCCAAACATGGCTACGGCACTTAGCAATTTGGCATTGTTGTATAATTTGCAAGGAAATACTGAAAAAGCATTAGAATCACATCTTTTAGCGTTAGATATCAGACAGGAATGTTTAAATAAAAATCATAAAGATTTAGAAAATTCGCATTACAATTTATCAGCAATTTACATGAAAACAGCACAGTTTGTAAAGGCATTAGATAGTATTAATAAATCAATAGAAATACTGAAAAATATATTTCCGCCAGAACATGAAAAAATCAAATTTGCCGAAAAATCAAAGAAAATTATTGTTTATAACCTCACAACAATAAATTAAATTAAGAAAAAAATATTAAATTCTTTTGTTAAAAATTATTTTGGATAAGTTATTGATATACTGATTTAGATTTAATATTTTTATTTACATTAAATAAATTTACAATGAAAATTAAAAATATATACATAGAAAACCATAAAATATTGGCATTTATGAAAAGACTCATATAGATAATCAAGGTCTTTTTATTGTGATAAATAAATAATCTTTTCAAATAGCAAATATTTTTATCTATTTTATTGCACCAGCGGTGCAAAATAACGATAGAATTAATTGATAATTATGACATTACACCCAAGCAGGGTGCTATAATTTGCGAGTAAAAAAGACGTGGTTTTTATTTTGCACTCAGCTGGGATACATTTAATAAAATTTATATATTTCTATCAATATTTTGTACTTTTGGTGCAAATAAATAAGACCTCAATTGTCTATAAGAGCCTATGAAAAATGCTATAAAAAGCAATTTTATTTGCAAGAAACAATAAATATTATTTGAAAATCTAATAATATTTTCATATAAAAACAATTATTAATTTAGTATAAAATACACCTTAACATAAAATTAAAATGAATTATAACGACCTAAAAAAACAAATAGAAAAAAAGAAATCCTTGTTGTGTATTGGACTTGATACTGATATTGAAAAAATACCAAAGCATCTTTTAAAAGAAGAAGATCCAATATTTGAATTTAATAAACAAATTATTGATGCAACCCACGATTTAGCTATAGCCTACAAACCAAATACTGCATTTTACGAATCGCTTGGATATAGAGGCTGGTTGAGTTTGGAAAAAACATCAAAATATTTGAGTGAAATGCACCCAGAAATTTTGAGTATAGCAGATGCAAAACGTGGAGATATTGGAAATACGTCAACAAAATATGCTAAAGCATTTTACGAAAAAATGAGTTTTGATGCGGTAACAATTAGTCCATATTTGGGAAGAGATTCGGCAACACCATTTCTTGAATATAAAGACAAATGGGTTATTATTATTGGATTGTCTTCAAATCCAAGTTCTTTTGATTTACAATTGATTCAGGAAATTGAAAGTAGAGATTATATATTTGAAAAAGTGTTCAGATATGGTAAGTGGTGGGGGACTGAAAAAAATATGATGTTTGTTGTTGGAGCTACAATGTCATATAAATTACGTCAAATAAGACATATAGTTCCATATCATTTCTTATTAATTCCTGGCATAGGTGCACAAGGCGGTAGTTTGGAAGATGTTTGTAAATATGGATTAAATAAAAATTTTGGATTAATAATCAATGCTTCTCGTTCAATTATTCATGCAGATGAAAGTGAAAATTTTGCTGCAACAGCAAGAGAGAAAGCCTTAGGTTACCAAACACAAATGGCTAAAATATTAGAAAATTTCAACAAAAAAGGAAGAAGACGACGAAGATAAAATATTGATATTTAAACAAAACCAATTATTGGTACGTAGATCCGTAATATTAACAATTTACTACAAATATTTCGGAGCTACACACCTTTTAAATTGGGTGCAAAAGCAGATAGTAATTATTCAAGCCAAATATTATCATTAATCAAATCGCAGTCTTTACAAATAATATCATTTACATTGTTGGCAAGAATTTGCTTTCTAAAATTATTAAATTTATCTGAATTATATATTTTACTAAGCTCACTATCATTTATATTTCCTACAATATTATTTTCTGTCCAATCATTAAAACAATAAATAAAATCTCCATTTGCTCTTATATAAGCCGTAAAAAAAGGAATTGTACAATGTGATAATATAAGCTTATTTAGTTTTAGTTTTTTAATATTTAAGTTCCTTTTTTTGTTAACAGGTAGCTTGTTGTCCACTGTTCCTAAGCGAGAGTTTGCATTAAAAACAAGTGTAGCCATACCTTGACTTCTCCAATATTTTCTAAATACAGATTTTTCGTTCACATTACTTTTTTGAGCTATAAATCTTAAAATAATTTTTTCTCTATAGTTTTTGTTATTTTTTATATAATTAAGATTTTCCATTAATATGTTGTAATCTAAATTTGGCATTGTTTTTTCGTATGTTTTTTTATGAAACGCATTAATACTTATTTGAAAACTATCTACATATTTGAAAACTTCGTCAGAATAACTTGGGCTTAGTAATTGTGCATTTGTAACTATTTCTATTTTTTTGTTGGGCAAAATCTGCTTAAATAATTTGCATTTTGCTATCAAATTTTTGTCTAATAATGGTTCACTTTGAGCACCAAAAATTAACAATTCAAATTTCTTTTCTTTTTTTAATTCATTAAGTAATTTTTTGTATAAATCGCCACTCATGGTTTCTAATTTTTGGGTGGCTACAGTTTTTTTGTATGGACATACTATACAGTCTGTATTACAGCGATTTATTGTTTGAATTTCAACCGCCGTAGGAGAATATGGTGGTTGTACATTTAAAGAACTTCTCATCAATTTTAATAAAAATAATTTGTATTGCAGTCCTCTATAAGATGCCTTTAAATTTTGAAACAATGTAGTAGAAGAAGACAAAGATAAATTTTTTGTTTTCATATTGAACAAGGGTTTAATAATATTTTTTGGCATTTTTCATAAATGCAAATTACTGTGTTTTTTTGATTTTTTTAAAATCCTCATTTACAATAAGTAAACTGCGGTATTTAAAAAATAAAAACGCCTTGTGCTTTACACTTATGAAAAACGCCAATTTTTTGCAGATTTTAGGCTTTTTTAGAATGCCTTATGGTTTAAAAGTGAATAATTTACGAAAGAATCGCATTATCCAAGAATTATTTTTGATTGTTTCTAATTGATCAATAATATTATATGGTTGAATAAATTTCCCTGTTAGTTCACTATTTTTAGTATCAATTCCTGTTGAATTTAAAATGTTAAATACTTCGTTAGTGCTAAGTTCTGGTTTTATTGATTTCATTATTCCCACCAAACCAGCAACATAAGGAGTAGCCATAGAAGTACCATTTAATGATTGATATTTATTTTTGGGAGTTGTGGAAAAAATATTTACTCCAGGAGCTGCAACTTTATATTCAATATCTGAAACATAGTTTGAAAAACTCGCTTTTTCTAAGTGTTGGTCAACGGCCGATACAGTTATTACTCCCTTACAGGACGCAGGAACATACTTTATTGCATTTCTACTCTCATTACCAGCTGCTACAACTACAATTGCTCCTTTGTCGTTAGCATATTTTATGGCTTTATTGTATGCTTCTTGTCTCGTATCTGTAGAAATTCCACCAAGCGACATAGAAATTACATCTGCCTCATTGTCAGCGGCAAGAATAATTCCGTCTATCACACTTTCCTGTGTTCCGCTACCGTTGGGTAAAACTGTAATACTTGTTATTGTTGTAAATTCTCCTGTTAAATTGAGCGAAGCAATACCAATATTATTATTTGACACCGCACAAGCAATTCCTGCACAGTGAGTTCCATGAATTCCTGTATCTTCGTCGTATTTTTTTGACAAAGAAATATAATTATCGTTCAAGTCTTCATGTTGGCTATCAACTCCTGTATCTAAAATAAATATTTTTGCTTTTTTATTATGCTTTCTGTTGTTTAATAAATCTATTAACTTGTCAATATCCATATAGTTAAAACCCCATAAATTAGTAATATACGGGTCGTTTAAAGATTTTGAACTAAATTCATTTTTTGTTTTTTGTTCTTCAACCGACTGCTCAATAGGAGATAGTTTGTAAATTTCATTATATTCTACCCAGTCAATTAAATTAGAATTTTCTAATCTTTCAATTATTGCAGATAAATTTTTTGTGTCTTCAATATCAATAGTGTAATAATCATCAAGTTCTGTTATGGAATTACTTTCAATATGAGGAAATGCTTTAATAATTTCTGGTTTGTACTCTTTTAATAATTCTTCTATTTTATGCAATTCGTTTTGTTTTTTAATATCAAATAATAATTCTGCAGAATTATCAAATTCCAAGCTTTTGCTTTTTGAATTTAATAAAACTAATCCTCCTTTTTGATAAACAAAAAATCCAACTCCAAGCACAACTATAATAACCGAAATTATTGCCAAAACTTTGTGTTTCATTAACTTATCCGAGATTTTAATTAAGATAATAAATATTAATAAATCTCTTAAGAACCAGAGAATTAAAAATAATTCAAAATTATAGTTTGAAAACAAACTTACAAAGTAGAGTAACACAGATATAAAAACAAGAAAATTCAAAATTTTACTTTTCTTCTTTTTCAAGTCAAACAAGCCCCAGATGGCAAACATAAAAACGCTAACAAATAATGTTATTGGGTATAACATAGAAAAAATTTCAACAATCTGATTCATAGTAATTAATTTATTATTTTATATTTATTTATTTTAATTGGATTATTTGTAATATAAATTGACATTTCGTTATCAATCTCGCTCACAGTGGCTTCAATAGTAATATTTTCTCTCTTCAATTCTGTTGGTATATTTTTAATTCTGTATTTTTTTGAACCTACTAATAAAGCCCAATATCCTGTTTCAAGATTGATAAATATTATTTTTCCAAGCATTTGTTTTTCATTTTTCATAAAATATTGAATTCTAATTAAATATTATTCGGTTTACAGTTATGTAGCTAACTGAATTAATGCTTAAATATTGTGATAAAATAACATTATAAAAAGAATGGCATTTTTCATTTATCGGTTGATACTTTTCTTTATTTAAAAACTTATTTTTTGAGGTTTAAACCTTAATAGAAAAATATTTACATCGTTTACATTTTTATCAGTTGCCACGTCCTCTATGGCGTGGATTGATTAATACCTCATTCTGTACAAGGCTTTAGCCTTTTTAATGCTCAGATAATAAAGGGATAAAGCCCTATCTGTTCTATTTTTAAATTTTATCCTCGCCATAGAGGACGTGGCAACTGATTAAAAAGTGTCAACTATTTTTCATTTATTTGAAACATACCAAAGATTATTTAATTCTAATTTACGAAGTTAACGTAAATGCCAAAGGCATGATAATCATTAGATTTGCCAGTAAGGGCAAGAGGAATTATCTATTTGTCTATAAGCACCAAAGGTGCGTAATCTATTCACTAATCTAAATTATTTCGCACCTTTGGTGCTTACTATATAAAACGAAATAATTTACCTTGCCCTTACAGGC
>JAOZTW010000558.1 GCA_029938985.1 Bacteroidales bacterium
CTAAGGTCTAAGACCTTTTTAATGTTGCTTACGCATTTACATATAATCTTATTATCTATCATGTTACAAATATACAAACAGGTAAAAACTTTTGTATGGCTACTTACTCTAGATTAAAAAATGAAATATATAGAATATAGAAAATCATCGATTAGGCATTTAAAAACCTGTCAAAAAATTATAGATTGTGCCGAAAAAGAAAATATAGACCTACCAACTTCGATAATTCAAAACTTATATTACCTATCGGGATATATTTTTGAATGCATAATAAATTATGCTATTTTTGATTATATTGGGTTCAACAAAAACAGTTGTGTGGACGAATTGAATAGTAAAAATGAAAATTTTGAAAAATTTAAAACCTATAAAGTTGTTCATAATATTCAAAAAAAAAGTAAGGGTTTTAGAACTATGCAACGTCATAATTTTCAAGATACTATAAATTTTTTCATAGAGCAAAATATTGACAGCAGTAATGTTCCTTTTATAGGAAAAGAAGTTCCAAGTAGAATGAAAAACCTATTTATAAACTGGGATATCTCTGTAAGATATGAAACAATGATAAATATAAAAAATACATACAAGCAAAGAAAGATAAATTTAACAAAAATAACTTATCAAGATATTAAAGAATATATAAAATTAAGTGCGGAATTTCAATTAGAATTATTAAAAATTACAGGAAATTAAATAGCCATGTTAAAAGTAATAGATAAAATATCGAAAATAGAAAAAGAATTAATAAAAAAAGTTGAAGATAAAAAAATAATAGATTATAATATTGCATTAAAATATCAAATGGAAATTGTAGTTAATATATTGGTTGAAAAATTAAACCAAAACAAATACAATTTTTATAATAATAATATTACTATAAACGAAATAGATTTATTTGAAAAAGAAAACGACCCTTTTTATAACTATTTATTTGAAAATAATAATACTAAGATTAATTTAAACTATCGACGACGTTTAAATAGTTTATTACAAAAAGACATAAAAGTTCAAGATATAGACATTCCAATAGTTTCGTTTTATAGCTATAAGGGTGGCATGGGACGCACCACCGCTCTTGCGGTTTTTGCTTCGTATTATGCTATGCAAGGAAATAGTGTTGTAATACTTGATTTTGATTTTGAGGCACCTGGTTTTATGAACTATTTTGATATAAATGCAGAAAGCCTTGTGAAAATTAACGGAGTTGCTGAATATATTTTTGACAAACAATTTGAACCCAGTAGTACAGATATTCAAGATTATTTTTACGAAGTATCAAAAGAATATTCAGGAGATGGTGAAATATATGTTATGCCAGCGGGTAATTTAACCGATTTTGAAATTAATAATAAAACCTCTAATTTATTAAGCTATCTTGAAGCATTGTCTCGCATGGACTTTTCGAACACCGAACGTATTACTAAACAAATACATGATATTTTTAATGATATAAAAAAAGATAAAAAACCAGATATAATTCTTATAGATTCACGAACGGGTTTCAATGATGTTTTTGGTATAACTTCATTTTTATTATCAGATATAGCCATAGGTTTTTTTGGAACAAATGCACAAAGTTTACCTGGATTACAATATTTTATTGAAACCGCTTATAACTCACCAAAAGATTTTCCGATAATTTTAGCTAATTCTATTATCTCTGACTTGCGATTTTACGAAGATTTTAAAAATAAAATTAATAAATATGCCAATCAATTTGACCCAATTCCACAAATTGATACTTATCCTATATTTAGAGAGCCGATTCTTGAACAAATAGGAACTTCTTTTGAATATAAAAATAGTTTTATTAATTTCGCTCAAAATCCAAATACATATTATAAAAATATTTTTGATAATATTATTGAAAAAATAGAAATTATATTCCCCGAAGGAAAAAATATTTTTATAAATGAAATCGAAACATTAATAGAAGACAACACAAAAGAAGCTAATAAAATAGAAAAACAAAAATTAACAGAGGATAGTGATTTGTCAGAAAACAGATTAAAAACGCCAAAAATACTTGGAAAAATAGATATAAGCAAATTTAATAAAACAAAAAATAGGATTGGAGATGAGCGATATAGAGAGTATCGCAAAAAAATACTTAAAAATTATAATGACAATAAACCTTTTTTATATGCCGAAGATTTAGATAACATAAAAGACGATTATTTGAATAAAAAATTCTATTTTCGTAAATCTATGGTAAATATTTTTAATAAAGAAAAATATTTACTTATTGGTGGTAAAGGAACTGGAAAAACATATCTTTACAGAGCTTTTTATTCCGATTTATTTATCAAAAAATTAAAAAAACGTGCAAATAAATCAGAACAAAAATATTATTTTTGTCATATTGTAGATATAGAAGAAAAAAAAAGGTTTCATATTGCAAAAAATATTGATATTGAAAATATAAAAAATCCCGAACAATTTTTCAATCGTTTTTGGCTAATATATATTTGGAATATTTTAATTAAGAAACAATTTTTAACAAAACTTAATTTAGAAAAATTAGATTTTGAATTTGAAATAGGAAATAATAGCAAGACAGCAAAAATATTTAAAGAAATAATAAATGATGATGATAAAATAATAAAAATAGAAGAACAATTAGATTGTATAGATAAAAAATTAAAAGAAGATAATGGCAAAAAAATAATTTTACTTTTTGATTTATTAGACTTTGTAGTTAAGCCAATTTATTGGGACACTGCAATTTCGCCACTAATAAAAATGTTTAGAAATAACTATTATGATAGAATTTTTCCTAAAATATTTATTAGACGTGACTTATATCAGCAACTTGGTAATATAACAAATATTCAAAATATAAAAGAAACAAAAATAATTTCGCTTGAATGGACAAATGAAGAATTGTTTGCTTTCTTTTTCAAAAATATTTTTGCATATTCTAAATCCGAGTTTTTTGAAATAATGAAAAAAAGAATTGACAAAAAAGAAGTAAAAGAAATAGAAGACAATATAAAAAACGACAATCAAATAAAATTAGACAAAAAATATCTTAAACCGCTTGTAGATATTTTTTTTGGAAGATGGTCAAACCCTACAAGAAAAACATTTGGCGAAAATTATGGTTGGTTTTACAAAAATTTACAAAATGCTGATAAAACAATCAGTTTACGACCATTTATTGAACTATTAAATGAAGCAGTAGACAACTGCACCAATAAAATTAAAAATAAGAAATATGGAGAGCATAGAAATTTTTTTCCTATATTACCATCTAATAATTACGCAATTCCTGAAACAAGAAAAAATGCTGTAAAAAATCATTTTCACGACCTCGCTAACGAAGAAGGCAATAAAGATTTAATACAAATTTTTGATTTTATTTCAAAAGATTATCCTCATGAATTAAGAAAGGATATATACAATAGAAAAGATTTTAATAATTTGTTACAAAAAGTAATAGACAAAAAATCAGACAATTTGAAACACAAAACAATAGATAGTTTGAAAAAATTGTTAATACACAACGGTATTGTTTCGCTAAATTTTCAAGCAGGAGGATACGATAGCTATAATTTTGCCCTACTTTACAAATATTATTTGGGATTAACTGGTATAAGATATTAAATACTGCTTAAAAACGGATTTTGTTGAAAATATAAATCAGTAACTTTAATTCCTAATAAAGGTCACTCCTAAAAAAACTAAAAATAAGTCAAAATATTTTGTACTTTCTGGAAAATTTCCACTACCTTTGTAGGCGAGAGTTTGAAATTACATTTCAGGCACACTCGTTGTGCTTAGCTGTCATTTTGTTTCTTATATTTCTAACTGAGAGGCATCTAAAAATATAACAAAAACAAAACTCCACAAGGCACTATCCGACAGCGTAAAACTAAAAAGAAAAATAAAACAAAAATGCCAATATTTCAAAAATCCGTAATTAAAAAATATAAAAA
>JAOZTW010000559.1 GCA_029938985.1 Bacteroidales bacterium
TTCTTTGAAAAACAGATAGTTAATTATTACAAGAATAGTTTTCCCGACTTTTCAAAACATAATAGAATAATCCACTTAAAGTTAGACAAAAAACATCCCTTTGACAAAGTTTTTTCACTTTGTCAAAGTTGTGGCTACCACGAATATACTCAAGCTTTATAATTCTAAACCACAATGTTAGGTTGGTAGCCGAATGATCTATGCGAAATTTAAAAAGCTTCAATTACTTGATATAAGATGATACAAGAAACAAAAGATGGCTCAGCAACAATTTATAGTCAACAGTTTGACGAAACATACCACTCTATTTCTGGAGCAATACAGGAGGCAAATCATGTTTTTATAGATGCGGGTTTTAAGTTTTGTACCAAAAAAGAAATAACAATTTTTGAAGTAGGATTCGGAACAGGTTTAAATGCTTTTTTAACTTATATTGAAGCTGAAAAACAAGCCGTTAATATAAATTATATTACTATAGAAAAATATCCTATAAAACAGGAATTTGTAGAAAAACTGAATTATTATACTTTTTTTGAAAAAAAATATAAAGAAATTTTTCATAAAATCCATGCAGTAGAGTGGGGGAGTGATGTTAAAATAAGTCAGTTTTTTTCTATAAAAAAAATAAATGCGGATTTAATAAAATATAATTTTGAAAAAAGAATTGATTTAGTTTATTTTGATGCTTTTTCTTACAACTCACAACCAGAAATTTGGTCTATTGATGTTTTTGAAAAACTTTATAAAGCTATGAATAACAATTCTATAATCGTAACATATTCTGCAAAAGGAATTATAAAACAAAATATTAGAACAGCAGGGTTTATAATAAAAAGATTGAAAGGTGCAGCAGGAAAATGGCACATGCTTAGAGCAACAAAATTCTAAGTAAAAAAAACTGCGTATCATTTCCTTATCTATTAATTATTTTCACTAAGGTATATTAAAATAAATAATTGACAAATTTAAATTTTTTAATTATTTTATTAATTTGCATAAAACAATAAAACAAATGAAAAAAACGTGGCAATTTATATTAATGATTGTTTTAACAGGCGTAGTTCTAACATTCTACTCGTTTATAGATTATCAAGTAAAAATTGGAGATGTGGAGTTGAAAAAAACGTCGATAAAAGAATTTATTATTGGAGACACAACACCAGTTGAAGCAATGCTTGTGGTTTTTCACGAACAAGAAAAAATTACAATGGATAGTTCTTCGCAAAGAATACTTTTAATTGGAGACTCTATGTTAGAGCAACTTAGATGGCGTGTTAGAGACTATTGTGTGGAAAACGAACATGAACTAAAAACTGTAATGTGGTATAGTTCGCAGTCAAAATGGTTTGGCGAAAGTGATACTCTAAAATATTATATCAACGATTTTAAACCCACTTATGTAATTCTTGTTCTTGGTGCTAACGAGCTGTTTGTTGGTGATATTAAAAAGAAAAGAAATAAGTTTGTTAGACGAATAGTTAAACAAATGGATACAGTGCCTTTTATCTGGGTTGGTCCACCAAACTGGCGTGACGATACTGGTATAAACAATTTAATATTAAGATATTGTGGACGAACAAAATATTATCCGTCCTACAAAATAACTCAAAATAAAGGATTTGCAAGATATGCAGATGGAGCACACCCAAAACCCCATGCAGCAGCACGTTGGATGGATTCGGTGGCTGTGTGGATAATGAACGACAGCAAGCACCCTATAATGTTAAATAAACCAGAAGAAAAATCAAAAGGTTCTACAAATACAACAATTTTATTACCTCTAAAATAATACAATAATGAAACCCTCATTGAGGGATTTTATAGCTAAGTGAAAAAGAAAAAATAACTAAGCCCAATCTACTTGTTTATTTTGCCCTTTTAAAAATTTAAAAATATCATTAAATAGCTCGCTATTTGCAGATTTGTTAATATTCTAAAAGAACAAAAAAACGGCGTATCCTGGAGTTACTTATTTTTTCATTTTCACTAAGGCATTAAAAAATTTAAACAAATGAAAATAATATTTATGGGAACTCCAGGATTTGCTGTTAATTCGCTTAAAAAGCTAATTGAAAGTAAATTTGATGTAGTTGGAGTTGTAACAAGCACAGATAAACCAGCAGGAAGAGGACAAAAAATCAGATTTTCTGATGCTAAGAAATTTGCTTTAGAAAACAAGCTAAACCTTTTGCAACCAAAAAACTTGAAAGCTGAAAGTTTTATTTCGGAATTAAAAAGTTTAAATGCCGATTTGTTTGTGGTAGTGGCATTTAGAATGTTGCCTAAAATTGTTTGGGCAATGCCAAAATATGGTACTATCAATTTACATGCCTCATTATTACCAAATTATAGAGGAGCCGCACCAATAAATTGGGCAATTATTAATGGCGAAAAACAAACAGGAGTTACAACTTTTTTTATTAATGAAAAAATTGATACTGGTAGAATAGTTGATAAGCAAATTGTTGAAATAGAGAACAATGATACAGCTGGAATTTTACATGATAAATTAATGAAAACAGGAGCTGAATTATTAGCCAAAACAGTTGAAAATATAAAAAATAATACTTACTCCGAAATTGAACAAGACAGTCTGATTGCTAATCTATTAATTAAAGATGCTCCTAAAATTTTTAAAGAATCATGTAAAATAGTTTGGGAAAACGATATTAACACAATATATAACTTTATTAGAGGCATGAGTCCGTATCCTGCAGCTTGGACTGAAGTGAAAAATACAGTTAATTCCAAAAAATATTCGCTAAAAATTTATAAGGCAGAAATGGAAATTATCAATCACTCAGAAAATATTGGGAAAATTGTTACTGATAATAAAAAAATTATGAAAATATCAGTTAAGAATGGTTTTTTACATTTGCTTGAAATTCAGCTACAAGGAAAAAAAAGATTAAAAATTAATGAACTTTTAAATGGATTTGATGCAACTAAAATAGAAATTTCTTAACTAAATATAAACAAATATAGTTTTTTTTGCTATCTTTGCAAAAATGAAAATTATATAATTATTAACATTAAAAATTAATTGAAAAAATGAGGAAACTAACTGTATTTATTTTAGCTTTGAGTTTAAGTTTTTTTACAGCTTACAGTCAACATGGTGTAGAAAATGGATTTAATGTAAATGTCTCAGGCGGAGGGATTACAAATATTAGAACAATACCACACAAGAAAGGGGAAACTAAAGGTGATGTATATATGGCTGATACTTGGTCGCAAGGAAATGTACTTTTAGAAGATGAAACAGTAATTTTGGATTATCCTTTAAAATACAATCTAAAATCTAAGGAAATAGAAATAAAAATAGAAAATGAAATAAAAGTAGCTCATTATAATACTGTTAATAGCTTTTCTTGGATGTCGCTGAATGGTGTGCAAAATTTTGAAAAAGCTTCTGTTTATGATAAAGAAATAAAAGGTTTTTTGGAAGTACTTGCTGATGGTGAAAAAATAAAACTTTTTTCAAATGCTTATCTTGAAATATTGGAAGCTAATTACAATGTAACAATGAATGCAGGAACAAATCATGATGAGTATGTAAAAAAAGAAAAATTATTTGTATATAAAAATGAGACATTAACTCAAATTAAAAAAACAAAAAAATCTGTTTTATCTGTAATGAAAGACAAAGAAGCAGAAGTGAAAATTTTTGCTAAATCAAATGGTTTAAAGTACCGAAAATCAGATGATATTGTAAAAATGGTTAACTATTATAACAGTTTATAAAATACAGATTTAAAAAATAACATAATAATAGGCATATTTCACAAGTATAAAGTTTAAGGCATTTTGATTTTTTAAATATTGTAGTGTATTAAGACGTAAGTACCTAAAGTATTTTAAGTGTTAAAATTCAGACGTAAGTACCTAAAGTATTTTAAGTGTTAAAATTCAGACTATTAATATTAAA
>JAOZTW010000560.1 GCA_029938985.1 Bacteroidales bacterium
CATTTTAATATTTCAAAAGTAACGAAGAAATTGATACTCGTGAAAAACGCCTAAATTAGTCAATTATTTATTTTAATAAGCCTTATAAAACATGCTTACTTAACTTATAATTTTAAAAAAATGCAAATACTTTACGAAGACAATCATTTGATAGCCATCAATAAACAAGCCTCCGAAATAGTGCAAGGCGACAAAACAGGCGATAAACCTGTTACCGAAAAATTAAAAGAATATATCAAAAAAAAATATAACAAACCTGGCAGTGTGTTTGTTGGACTTATTCACAGAATTGATAGACCCACAAGTGGCGTACTTGTTTTGGCACGCACAAGCAAGGCTCTTACACGAATGAACAAACTGTTTCAACAAGGAGAGGTAGAAAAAAAATATTGGGCAATAGTAGATAAACGACCTCCAAAACATGAAGACACAATTTTTCATTATCTTAAAAAAAATGAAAAGCAAAATAAATCTTATGCCTATAACTATCAGGTGGCACGCTCCAAAAAAGCAAGTCTTACTTATAAACTTATTAACAGTTCGGAGAAATACCACCTGCTTGAAATAGAACTACATACTGGCAGGCATCATCAAATAAGAACACAACTTGCACACATAGGTTGTAAAATAAAAGGAGATTTAAAATATGGTTTTCATCGTTCAAATCCCGATGCAAGCATAAGTTTGCATGCCCGAACAATCAGTTTTATTCATCCAGTAAAAAAAGAGAAATTAGAAATAATAGCACCTTTACCTAACGATAATCTTTGGAGCTATTTTGCAAAACATTGTTAGGAGGTTTGCACACATTAATTGAAAGTATCCACCGAAGTAAGAAACAGTATTTATGTCTAACAATGTAAAGTGATTCTATGAATCTACCAACTGCATTAACTGGTGTATAAAATTTTTGTCAGAATTGCTTCACCTTCTTTTATCATAGGACGTGCGATCAATATGTTACGAACATATTATAGACCATCAAAAATAAATTTAGCACAAAGAGATAAAAATAAAATAGTATTAGAATTTTTGGACTTTTTAAAAGCAGATAATTTGATAATGCACAGAATTGCAGGCTGGTCTTATAATACATTTATTGTTGTTGGAGGCAAAATTGTAAAAACAGAAGTAGTTAATCGTATATAAACGACACTTTTCTATAGACTATTTTTGTATTAGGCAAGGCGTAAAATATTTGCATATTGCTTATATAGTAATCTTTTACAACGAGGTATAATGATAGAATTGACCTTAAAAAGAGACATTTATATATGATTAACTACTTAAAAGTACTTTCTATTGAAAAGTTCAATATTTAACACGAAAAGTTTGGGCATGTTTCATTTAGGATTTACATTTTCCAACAGTTTTTCAAGTCCTTCTATTTCTATATTTTTGTACATAAATTACATTAAATGTTGTTTTATCTTGCTAATTTGTTCTTCTATTTAGTTAACTCGCTTTATTCATGAATAAAGTGGGTTAAATAGCTTGCCATTTGCAGATTTTTATATTTTAAAAAAACGACATATCTTGGTGTTACTTACTATTTCATTTTCACTAAGCAAACAATTTTATATATTTGTTTTCAATTTCTGTATTATTAGTTGTTTTTTTTGCAAAATCAAATGCTTTTTTCGACCATTTATCATATTCAATCTGATTCATTTTTGCCGAATAATTAATTACTTCTTTAAATTTATTTGTATTTTCCAAGTCTATATCCCAGCCTATTTCATTGTTTTCTAAATCTCGCCAAGGTGTCTTGTTGCTTGTTATCACAGGTGTTCCTGCCATAAAACTTTCCAAAATACTGTGTCCATAGTTTTCTCCTTTTGATGGCATAAACGAAAAATGATAATTGGCAAAAGTACTAACTACTTTTTCACTCACAACTGTACCTTTATAGTTAACAGTTATATTATTAGGAAATTCGGATATTATTTTTTCACATTCTTCCCAATATGATTTATCATAAATACTACCATAAATATCAAAAATTATTTCATGATTTTTTATATATTTAAGTTGTTGCAAAGCAAAAAGAGTGTTTTTTTCATCTGATATTCTTGCGATAGACACCATTTTTAATTGTCCCTCAGTTTTATTTTTTTTAAAAAAATCCGATAAAGTTGTTTTACGTGGCAAATTAGGAATAGCAACTGTTGTATATTTGCCTTTTATCTGTTTTTTAATACTCTCTTCTTCTTCTTTATTTGTGCCATGAAAAGTTATATTGCTATACAAACCAATTGTTTTACCGATAAACAAAAAAAGTTTTTTCTTAACAGATTTTCTACCAAAAGCATGTTCCGATAACATGCCTCGGCTTGCAACAATTATTTTATTTATCTTCTGTTTCTTTGAAATATATAATGGTAAAATTGAAAAATAAAATGAATAAATTCCATTTATATAAACAAAATCAAAAACTGTATCAGTAATAATTTGTTTTATATATGTTTTATTAATATTTTCTGCCGAAAGATACAAAACCTCAGTGTTTTCACTTATTTTATTCCATTCGTTGTTTTTAATATTTTCATAAGGTTTTGTTTCCAAATAATCTGTGTTTCTACAAACAATTTTAAATTTAATCTTTTTTTCGAGATGTGCCACAAGATTGGCAATTGATCTAATTGGACCACCTGCTTTATAACCAGGTAAGTACCAGTCAATAAAAATTAGTACAGTCATTGTTGTTGTTTTTTAGTAAAAAATTCAAAGTTATTTATATTTTTGTTTTTGCAAAAGCAAACGAGCCAAAAATAGCAGGAATAACCAAATTTATTAACCATAAAAAAGTAGAAGCCATAAAAATACCTCCTTCTTGTTGCGAGAATACAGATAGAATATAAATTGAAACAGAACCTCTTATTCCAATATCGGAAAGTATAATGCTTGGTATAATGTTAATTATCAAGTAAATTGTAGCTATAGAAATATATGCTTCAAATAGATTTATTTCTACCGCAAAAATATTTAGTAACATCACAAATTGACTTGTAAAAATAATATATCTAAGCAAGCTGAACAATAATATTTTGCATAATTGTGTAAATGAAAATTTTTTGATAAAAAGAATTTGGTTTTCATATTTTCTAAAAAATTTGTATTTTAAAAAAAAATCAGAAAGTTTTTTCATATTAAAAAAAACAAATAATAAAATTACAGCTCCCAAAACAATTATTACACTTATTAATAATTGTACATTTTTTTTTATATTAATAAGTTCGCCACCATAAAAAAAAGCAAACAAACTTATTCCAATTACTCCCATTATAATAGTAATATTCAACTGACTAAAACTACCAACCGAACTTGCAAAAAATCCTTTAATTCTATTTTGTTTTTGTAATACAAACACTCTACCACCAAGTTCTCCAATACGATTGGGTGTGAAAATAGCAAGCATTACTCCTGACAAAACAGCTATAAACGACCTAATTTTACTTATTTTTTCAACATTTGTTAAAATATATCTCCATTTTAAAGCCTCAATATACCAATTGATTATCATTAGAAAAAAAACAATAATTATAAAAACAACCCCCTTAATATTTATTGATTTAAAAACAATTATAATTTGACTATACAAATCGTTTTTTGCAAATTTGTAACTGATAAAAGCATAGGCAAAACACAATATTATTATTTTAAATAATATTATAAATATTTTTTTAAATGACTTTTTATATGTTTTTTTCATTTTTTTTTTATTTTTGCAAAAATATTAATTTTTCGCAAAATACTCATTTCAATTCTTTATTTATTATATTTAGGCATATTAAAATAAAGTTATTTTTTGGCATTTTTCATAAATGATAAAAAATAGTTGACTCTTTTTTGTTATTTAAAAACTAAAGTTTTTGCCTTCATATTTACCAGATTATTAGATAGTTGTAGTTTTTTA
>JAOZTW010000056.1 GCA_029938985.1 Bacteroidales bacterium
TTAGGAAGTATTTCGTAGTTGTTCATTGTGGTCTGTTTTTATGGTAAAACATTTTTTTAAAGTAAAAAGCAAATTGAACAAATTTAATTGTTTTAATTAGATTACAAAGATAATATATTTTATATAAAAAAAATAGTATATCGGCAAAAAAATATTATTTTTGTCAAAATAAATAATTTTAAATTTTAATATTAAATTTATAGATGGTTATATTTTCGAATGCAAAAATAAATATTGGATTAAATATTATAGAAAAGCGAACAGATGGTTTCCATAATATAGAAAGTGTGTTTTATCCAATTGGTTATAAAGATGTGCTTGAAATAATTAAAGCCGACAAAAAGCTCAGTTTCAATAATACAGGTATTGTAATAGATGCCAAACTTGAAGATAATTTGATTATTAAAGCATATAATTTAATTAAAAATGATTATGATATTGCTCCAGTAAAAATACATCTTCACAAAACAATACCAATTGGTGCAGGACTTGGTGGTGGTTCGTCAAATGCGGTTTACATGTTGAAATTGCTAAACAACTTTTTTGAATTAAATATTAACAACAGCAAACTAACAGACTATGCTCGCAAAATTGGTAGCGATTGTGCTTTTTTTGTTAAAAACACTCCTGTATTTGCTTTTCAAAAGGGAGATGAGTTTTCGGAAATCAATATTGATTTGTCTGGTTATAATATTGTTGTGATAAAACCAAATGTTTTTGTAGGCACAAAAGAAGCCTATGCAGGAATTGTTCCTGAAAAAACAAAAAATTCACTTAAAGAGCAAATTAGGAGACCTATTGCTGAATGGAAAAATAATATTAAAAATGATTTTGAGTTTGGAATTATTAAAAAATATCCTGAAATAGCTCAAATCAAAAATGATTTGTATAAACAAGGGGCAATTTATACTTCTATGAGTGGCAGTGGTTCAAGTGTTTATGGTATATTCGACAAACAATCTACATTTGTAAATACTAATGACAAACACAAAGTTTGGAGTTCGGTATAATATTTGATTTTATAAATAAATAATTATTAAAAAGCAAATAAATGTGAAGTGTATAGAAAATATTTTGGTTAATTCCAAAAATATAAAACACATTTTATGTACCTTCTTAAAAATCTTGCAATTATTTATTTATAATTTTACTAAAAATGAAACAATATATAATATTTATATCAATATTTTCTACGTTACTACTTTGGATACCAAATTTCTCCAACAAAGTTTTCCCACCAAATCCTAATGACAGTATTAATGTAGTTGGGAAAAACAATTTAATAAAATTTGAAGGAATAGAAATAGACACTAATAAAGCAGGCACACACTATATTACTAATTATAAGTTAAATAATATTATTGAAAAGCAAATATGGTCGATTGAACAAGATATAGAAGGAGTAATGTTTTTTGCTAATCAAAGAGGAATAATTACTTATAACGGAAGTGAATGGGATTTTATAAAAACTCCAGGTGTGCCTTATACAATTGTTAGAGACACAATTATAAATACAATATTTGTGGGCTGTAACAATGGTATTGGTTATTTGGAAAAAAATAATGGAAAATATTTATATAAACGCTTATTTGAAGAAAATATAGATATTGATGTTATTAGTAAAATTAGTTATAATAAAGAAGATGTATGTTTTTATGGAGAAAATATTGTTATAGTATTGGAGAAAAAGAATTTTATTATTAAAAAGAAAGTTAAAACTTCCGAAAATAAAAATTTTTATGGACTACTAATTTCTAATAATTCAACTTATGTAAAAACAGGAGAAGATAAAATTTATAACCTATCTAATGATAGTGTTATTAAAATTGCGGGATTCTTGCCAGAGGCTCATATTCTTTTTAGTATTAAAAAAAATGAGAACGAAGCAATTATTGGTACTTCTAATGATAAAATGTATATTTTTGATGGAGAAAAATTAACTGATTTTAAAACAGATGCAGAGCAATATATTGAAGAAAATTATTTGATGAATGCTATTGATATTGGTGGAGATAAAATGATTATTTCTACTTTTACAGGTGGAGTACTTGTGATTGATAAACAAACAGGTAAAACAATGGAGGCAATAAATTATTTTACTGGTTTGCCTGACAATGAAGTGTTTTCTATTGGTATGGATAACAATAATGGGCTTTGGCTTTCGCATACTTTTGGTGTGAGTAGAGTTGATTTTAATATTCCTGTACGAAATTTTAGTAATTATATGGGACTTGAAGGAAAGATTATTTCTACAGAAATGCTTGATTCTATTGTATATGTAATAACTACAAAGGGGGCTTATTATTTGTCGAAACCAAAAAGCAAGAAAGAGTTTGAAGTAGTAGCAGAGGAAACAGAAATAAAAAAACAAGAAGAAAATTCAAACATTAACAATGATGTTGTTGACGAAATTATAGATCCAATTGATGAAAAAAATGAAATTGAAAATGATAATAACAATGATGTTAATAATAATGTTGAAGATACAGATAAAAAGAAGAAAAATGGTGTATTTAAAAAATTAAAAAACAAACTATTTAATAGAAAAGATAGAAAAAACAAAAACAATAAAAACGAAAATACAAATGATAATACAAACATAAATGGAACAGATACAGAAGTTGTTGTACCAAAAACAGATACAGTTGCAGAGATTGTTGTACCAGAAGAAATAAATGAGGTTGTGATGCCAGAAAACAATAATAATTATGTTGTTGTACCAGAGGGTAAAGATGCAACTCCATCGGTTTTTTTATATAATTATTATAAAAAAATTGATAATCTGGATTTAAAATGTAGAGAAATTATTAGATTCAACAACGAGCTGTTGATATCTACAAATTCTGGACTTTATTATATTGAGGAGACTGAGGCAAAACCTGTTATTGAAGGAAAATTTATTTTGAAAATTCATAAATCAGAGCAAAAGAACAGGCTATTTGTTTCTTCAACTTCTGGTTTAGACATGGTTACTTTTGATAATAAAATGAAGTTTGTGATTAAAAATATTATTTCAAGTGATACTTTAAATGACAATGTGTTTTCTATTGCAGAAGAGAATAAAAACACTATTTGGCTTGGTGGAGAGGGTTATGCTTACAAAGTATTATTGTCTAACGATTCCGAACCCGAAATAACAACTTATGAATTAAATCCAGATTTTTTGCAGAAAGTTATTGTGAAAAAATTTAAAGAGTCTATTTATTTTTTCCTTTTAGATGGAATATATTTATATGATAATAAAACAGATAAAATAGTTTTTGAAAACAAATTTGATGAAACTTCTTTAAATTCAATATATTATATTGAGTCGCAACAAAATATTATTTGGTATAAAGAGACCGACCAGTGGAAATATATGAGCAATGGAATTGAAATATCACAAAATCAGTTAAACTATTTTAATCTATTTGATAACATAAAAGATATAAAGATAGCCAAAAACGGCGATGCTTGGATAGTAGATAATTATAGAAATATTTATACTGTTTATAATCAAACAGATAATGAGAGTTTGGAAAATAATTTTGTTGTTTATTTAGAAAAAATATTTTTGAAAGATAGTGAAATTTCTTCAAACAATATTTCAATAAATTATAAAGACAATGATGGCTTAAAATTTAAAATCTCTTCTCCAGCATTTCTCAAAGAAAACTCCACAAAATATCAATATAAGATAGAGGGTTCTATGAATTCCTGGTCTGAATGGTCTAACGAACAGATTATTCCTGCTTTTTTGAGCAATGGGAAATATACATTATTATTTAAGGCAAAAAATATTTTAGAACAAGAATCGGCAGTCAAAAAAATTAAATTTAATATAAAACCTCCTTTTTGGAAAACAACTTGGTTTTATATTTTGGTAGGCTTTTCAATATTTATACTAATACTTGCTATTGGTTTTTTAATATTAAATTCGATGCGACGACGAAATAAAATATTGGAAGCAAGAGTAAAAGAACGAACATCGGAAATAATGCAACAGAAGGAGGAAATTGTATCGCAACGAGACGAAATACATAAACACCTACAAATAAGTATTCAGCATAAAGAAGAAATTACTGTTCAAAGAGATGAAATACAAGGTCATTTACAGATTAGTATGCAGCATAAAGAAGAAATAACTGCACAAAGAGACGAAATTCAACAACAACATAATGTGGTAGTACATCAACAACAAGAAATATTGCATAGCCTTAATTATGCCAGAAGAATTCAATCTGCTGTGTTACCTCCTACACAAATTTTTAATAAATATTTTAATGATTTTTTTATAATAAATATGCCAAGAGACATTGTTAGTGGAGATTTTTATTGGCTTAAAGAAAAAGGTAATCAACTTGTTGTTACAGTTGCAGATTGTACAGGACACGGAGTTCCTGGAGCTTTCTTGAGCATGATGGGAACAGCTTTTTTGAGCGAAATTGTTACTAACAACGATGAATTAAAAGCAAATAATATTCTTAGTAGTCTTCGAAAAAATGTGATAAACTCATTGCACGTAACCGAAAAAAGTTTGAATAAGGACGGTATGGATATATCGTTGTGTGTTTTTGATTTTGATACCAATATTATACAATATGCTGGTGCTTACAATCCTTTATATATTTATAGAAGTAAACAATTAATTGAAATTGCTGCTGATAAAATGCCTATTGGACATCATAGAAAAAAAGATATAGATTTTGTAAACCATTCAATTGAACTTAAAAAAGACGACGTATTATATTTATTTTCTGATGGATACGCAGACCAGTTTGGTGGAGAGCATGGACGTAAATTTAGAAAAGTAAATTATAAGAAACTTCTTAAAACGGTGTCGGATAAAAAAATGAAAGAACAACAAGATATTTTAACTACTACTTATATAGATTGGAAAGGGGATTACGACCAGATAGACGATGTGCTTCTTATGGGACTAAGAATTTGATAAAACATTTTGGCGTTTTTCACAAGTATCAATTTCTTCGTTACTTTTGAAATATTAAAATGCTCATTTACAAAGGTAAACTTTAATTCTAATATTTCAAAAAAGCCTTGAACTTGACACTCGTGAAAAATGCCAAAATTTTTCTCTCATTACTACGATAGATTTATTTTTAGTATAAACAATATATAAAACTCTTAAAAGTTTGCTTTGCAATTCTATAAAAAAGGATTAAAAGTTCCAGAGAATGAGGATAAAACTATAGAATTGGAAAAGAAAAAAGAAATAGATTATACCGATATTGAAGGCGAGTATATTATGGGTGGATATATGCCTATTTATAAAAAAGGGAAATTTCTTACAACAAAACAAGCTGGATTAACATTTAATTTTATTCCTAATTCAAATAATACCTTCACGCCAAGTATAAAACTTTTAGGATTGTTTAATATTCCTATTAAAAGTCAAGAATTAATATTTTTAAAACCAGAGAACAAGAAACTTATAGGCTTTATTTTAGGTAAAGATACAATGCTAATAGGTACTGAATTTGATGCTAAAAAAATAGATGAATCATGGAAAAAACATGAAGGAAAATATGCTGTAGAAAACGACAATTCTACATTTAAAATGCTTGGAAGTGCAAAAATAACTGTAGAAGAAAATATGATAATATTTACTTCTACTGATGTTTTTGGAGGACAAAGAATGTCGTTTGTTTTGCTCCCTATTTCGGAAAACAACGCAATTGTGCAAGGAGTGGGACGACAAACTGGCTACACCATAACTTTTAAAGATAGGAAAATGTATTTCAGGATTGATTTATAAACCAAAGTAGTAACCAAAAAAAATATCCTGATTTTTAGTTTGCATTTGCAAATTAAAATCAGGATTTTGAAATATCAATTATTAAAAGAACAAAAAAACAAGTAAGTTGCTGTCCCTTTTTTCTTTTTCAATTAGAATTTAACAGGACGTGTTTCTTCTTTGAAAGAACCATCTCTACCATCTCTACCGTCTTTATTATTATATTCTCCTCTACCACCATTTCCTCCACCGTTTTCGTAAGAAAGGTTATAATATTCAACATTTGGGTCTTTGACAACCGTTATATTACCACCATTACCTGCATCGTTTCCTACATTATCTTCTACACCACCATTTCCTCCTTTACAATAGAAAAGTACAGTATGGTCTGTTCCAATTTTAAACTCCGCAATAAGTGAACCAGTGTTTATATTGGTAATTCTATACATAAGTAAATCTTCGTTTGTTGTTTTGTGAGTTGTTTGTTTAATTTCTATTTTATAGCTACTTGCACTTTCTCCTGCACTTCTACTCCAAGAAGTTCCATTCCACGAAAAACTAATATCTTCATTATATTTAATTACAACATCTTTTGTGGTTTTATTATTAGAATTATATTTAGACACCACAGAAATAGTTATTTTATCTTCTTCAATTATTTCTCCTTCAAGTTGGTAACCATTATAGTTGCTGTTTCCATAAGATATTTCATAATCAGAAATATAGCCATTACCATCACCAGTTGTAATTTCTGTTCCATCGTTCAATGTTGCTTTTATATCATAAGAAAAACTTCTATAATGTCCAAATTTTTCGGGAACAACAAGATTTACTACTTCTAACGAGGCAACAGACTTACCTTCAATAGAATATTGGTCTCTTTTTTTCTGTTCTGCAAGGTCGTTTTCTTCTGCTACTTTTTTGTTATATCTTTCTATGTCATCTGCTTGAAGTTTTTCGGTGTCAGCCAGCCACTTTTCAATATATTCCGCATCAGAAGATTTGCATTTTGCTTTAATACAACCTACAATTTTTATATTATCATGTGCTCCTTTAAAAATAATGATTGTCTTTTTTTTGAAAAACAAACACCAATCGCCACTACTTTTAAAATAACGAGTAAAATCCGATTTTCCTTCCTGGTCTCTATAATAAGAATTTCCATCACGTTTAACTTCAATTACCTCACCTGCATTGTTTTTAATAAATTCCATTTTTAATTTTTCAAATTCTTTATTCAAATAAAAAGACGAATAATTAGACTTCCACCATTTGTAATCGCCATCAGACCAAGCCGCTGCTGTTATTGACTGACTCTCCTGTGCTTCTACTGCTGAAAAATTAAATACTATTAATCCTGTTAATCCTATGATTAAAAGGATAAGGTTTACTTTCTTTGTCATAATTCTGTTTTTTAAAGATTAGTTACTTGATTTATTTATTTATTTATTTATTTATTAAATTAATGATATATTATTTGCTTTCAAATTACTCTATATTTCATAATTTCCAAACCTATTGTTTGGCATGCTTCACAAGTGCAAATTTTTGCGTTAATTTTTAAGCTTTACACTTGTGAAACATGCCTATTGTTTTCCAATTTTTAACTAAGTATTTCAATTAATTATATTACAAAAATACAAATGATTTTTGATATATTATATCGAACTATTTGAATGGTATTAGATTTTATTTGAATGGTTAAATTGGAGTGTTGAATAGTAAAAAAGACAAAACGTTATACCAGTAGTCTGGTATAACGTTTTGTAATTTAGGGAGAAGAACACTATTAGCAAGGTTTTATATTATATTCGGTATTTTTCACAAATGCAAAATCTACAGTTCTATTGAGTTTTTAAATTAAAAACTGCAGGAATAGTAGAAATTCAAAAACAATTCAAGTTGCTTACAACCATTTGAACAAGTATCAAGAGGAAGGGCATAAATAATTTTTTGCAGAAAATTAACACAAATGGGTAGTAAATTAAAATGTCCCGTTTTTAGACTTTTACACTCTTGGTTTGTAAATGAACGGAAAATTTTGTTAATGAAATAATCGGTTAAAAACGTCTTTTAAAACCACTTGTTCAATAGGTTGAAATTTTCTTACAAAAAAATGGTCAAAATGTTTCAACATATATTTTGCAAGAAGTGTATATGGTTCGTTGTTATTTATTCTGTCAACAATTCGCTCTATTTCAACTTCCAGTCTACCAATTAAATTATTCTCTGAAATTAAATTATCTTTTCGTTTTTCAAATGCTTTCATCATATATCTTAAATGTTCATCAACAATGCTTCTACGGGCTATTGTGAGATTTTTCCTATATAGCTTACACACCTTAATTGTTCTGTCGCCTCTATTTGTTTTTTTGCGAATTTTACCATTGGGGCTAATTATCAAATGTTGCATTGGATTAAAATTAGTCTCTTCTGGATTTAAAATCAAAGGTTTTTCATTTTCTAAATCGATATAATTTGCTTTACAACCGTCTGTATCTAAAATTGTTCCATTCATTGGAGGGTTGAAAACTCTTATAGCAGCAATAGGGAAACTTGTTGATTTGGCTCTATTACACGATGAACAAGCATAAAGCAAATTAGTCCATTCATAACCAAGCCAATAATACCCTGTGTGAGTGCTATCTTCTTTAACTTTGGCTTTAGGGCGATAATGTTCCACTTGTAAAACGGCTCCTGCAGTTGTATCACTTTCACAAAACGCACATTTATTATTGTAGATTTTCATTAAATTCTGCTTAACATTTTTACTTGCATACGTATTGTTGCTGAATTTATGACCTGCTTTTTCAAGCAATGCTTTATTAATTTTCGCTGTACAATCGTTTAAAGGTTTAGGTATTAGCGTTGTTATTTTTACTATCTTTCTCATATTATTCTACCTTTAAACTGTTGAAAAAATCTTCATCATTCTGTTTCAAAATTCTAAGTTTTGCTTTCATACGTTTTTCTGCTTCAACATTCGAATATATGTCAGCTGTTTCTATTTCATCAATATCTGCTTCATTTGAATTTATATCTTCAAAACCAAAAACGGGTGAAGTTAGAATGGAGTTTGGAGTAAGTTTAGAAACATCTATGTCCAGTTTTTTGGCAGTTATTCCTTTATTTTCAGTTCTTTGAATATTTATAATTACTGTGTTTTCTGGTGCTCCAAGAATTGGTATTGGACTGTGAGTTGAAACAATAAATTGAATTTTTGGAAATAATATTGTTAGTTTTTCAATCATTGTTTTTTGCCATTTGGGATGTAAATGCAAATCAATTTCGTCAATAATTACAATTCCTGCAAGTTCTTTAAAATCTTTAATTTCAGGTTGGTGTTTTGAAAGGCGAATAATTATGTCTCCAATCATTGAAATAACACTACGATAACCCGACGCTAACTCCTTAAACTCTCTTTTGTTGTCACCTTTAAATTCAATATATTTTACTGTAGTTTCTGTTCCTTTTCTATCAATTATTATTTCTTTGATTTGTGGTTTCAATAGATTTTCTAATATTTCTTTTGCACTATTAAAATAACTTTCTTGTCCATCATCTTTCTCCCAAGCAATTAATCGTTCTTCAATATCAAGTAATTCTCCTACAGAATTAAACAAACTGTTTGTTTTGCTATCATTAAAGGGGCGAGGACTTTTATTTAAACGTGCAGGACCATAAGCCGCAAATTTTTGAAATGAAACAAAATTCTCGTTAAAATTACTTCCTACTGTATTAACACACAGTTCTTTGTTATTTGTAAATTCTAAATAAAAATCACCCTCATTAGTTAATATTGCATTTCCATCTTTATCGCCAAACAATCCAATTATTATAGCCCGTAACAATAGACTTTTACCATAGCCGTTTTCACCTGTAATAAATATCCAATGTGGGTCATTTATTTCTTTTGTTTCTTTATTTATTGCAAAATAATCAATTAATAACTCTTCTATTTCGTAAAAATAGTATATTGATATTTTGCGAATAGAATATGGTAATTCATTCTTTTTTTTATATTTCTTATAATAACGGTTAAGTAATTCTGAAATAATTTCGTTTTTTATCTGGTTTAATCTACTATTTTTATTCCTATCATAATTATTGGAATTTTCAGCCCTCTTGTATTTATCAATTAATTCATAAAGATAGTTATTATAATAAAATTGGGGATTTCTGTAACCCAACTCTAACATAGGTAAAGGAGGAAATTCTCCATAACCGTCCATATTTAAACATGTTTCTAGGTAATCTCTATCGTGATTAGTGTTTAACGTTAAATTATGATTTAATGCCTCTCTGGGAAATATTTTAAAAGACCAACTAATGAAAAAACTAACATATTTTAATTGTTTTCCTTGCTCTAAGAAACGAATAAAACTATCAGTATCTATTTTGTCACACCCTGTACAATCTAAGTATTGTAATTTCTTTAATTTTAATAAGGGAGTAATATCTACAATTAAAGTCTCTTGCATGTACAAAGTTTTCAGATTTTTTAGTTTTAATAGACTTGTAGGAATTTCTGTTAATTTCAGATATGCAATATCAACAGACGTAACATTTCCATTCTCATCTGTTTGAAAAGATCCTTTCATAGTGATTTCTACTTTTGTCATAATACTTAATTCTTTCTCTAAAAGTTCTATGATTTCTATATCTGTCATATTTTATGGTTTGTTTATATTCAGTATTTTAAAATGCCTTATTTCCATTACCACACATTGTGAGTAATACTAATTACAAAGTAAATAATATTTTTAATATAAAACAATTTTATTTTCAGATTTTTGGTGTTTTTTATAAGTGCTAAAATTTCTACGTTATTTTAAAAGTTTTAAAATCCACATTTACAGTAGTAAACTGCGGTATTTGAAAGTTTAAAATACCTTAGGTTTTTACAATTAATGAAACACGCTTATATTCTTTCCATTGCTTCAATAAATTCATTTTTTTTGTAGCGAGATAGGTTTGTAGAATTTCCATTAGTCATTATAATATAGCCTCCACTATCCTTTAAATATTTTCTTACCTTCTGTAAATTAACAAGAAACGACCTGTGTGTTTTCATAAAATGAGTCTGTTTTTCTAAAAAACTGTATTCTGAAATTGGTTTGGACGATAGTATTTTTTTGCCATTATCAAGATAAAATTCAGTATATGAACCATCGGCTTTTAGGTATTGTATTTCTTCTAATTTTATAAACTCTATGCATCCATCGAGCGATAGTGCTATGCGATTTATATTTTTAGCTATAATATTTTTATTAAAATCGTTTACACGCTCTTTAATCATAAATTGTTTTGTCTTTTTTGCTTTATCTACGGCTGTTTTAAGCTCTTCAATATTAATAGGTTTTAAGATATAGTCAAGTGCCGAAACTTTAAAAGCATCAATTGCATGGTCTCGTGAGGCTGTTACAAATATTATTTGAAAATCAATTTTTTCAAAATAACTAAACAATGCAAAACCATCTTGACCAGGCATTTCAATATCTAAAAAAACCAGTTCAGGCTTGTATTTATTTATGGACACAACAGCCTCCGAGACATTTGAAACATCAGTAAGTATTTCTATATCAATACAGTATTTATTAAGATAGCTTCTTAAAATACGTCTTGCTTTGGGTTCATCGTCCACAATAATTGCTTTCATATTTTGATTTTATTTAAAGTTTTAAAAAGTTTAATATGCCTTAATCCATTAATGGTATTGTAATAATAATTTTAGTGCCTGTTGGCGTTTTATGGTCATCATATAAATCAATTATTTCTACATTTGCGTTAGTTCCAGTTTCTTTTGCTATATTTTTTAAACGTTCGCTGTTTGCTTTTGTCGAAAAGGAATCATGAACAAAGGTATTTTGTTTTTTTATTTCCGATGCTTTTCTTCTGCCAACTCCGTTGTCTGTAACTGTGATTTTCAAAAAATCATCTTTTGTAGTAGTAGTATTTACAATAATTTTACCGTTGTCTTTTTTATGCATAATTCCATGTTTTACAGCATTTTCCACATAAGGCTGTATTATCATAGGAGGAATTTTCATAAATTCTTCTTCAATATTGTCAGATAAAATAATTTCGTATTCCAATTTATCTTCAAAACGTAATTTTTCTGCATTTAGGTATAGCTCCACTAAATCTAATTCTTCTTTTAATGTAATAAGTTTTTGTTGCGAATTTTTTAGTGTTTTTCTCATCATTTCCGCTATTCCAGTAAGAGCTTTATTTGCTTTTTGTTGTTCTCCTAAAATTACAAATTCTTGAATAGAGTTTATTACATTAAAAATAAAATGCGGGTTAAGTTGCGAGCGAATAGCTTTGAGTTCCGCCTCTCGTTTTTGCCGTTCAATATTCAGTCTTTTTTGACTTTCGTTAAGTTTTAAGTATGTTAGTTCGGCTTGTTTTTTAAGTTTTTGTTGCCTTGAGTATAGTATCCAAAAAAAAATTACAGTTATCAGTAATGCAAAAGTTCCTATTAATAATAAGCGATTTTGTTTATTTTTTTCTTTTTCACGATGATTTTGTTTTTCAAATTGTAAATTCTCCAATTCTGCAGTTTCTTTTTCTCGTTTCATTTTTTCTGTTTCGTATTTTGTTTGCAGTTCTTCTATAACTTTTATTCTTTCCAAAGACAATAATGAATCTTCTATTGAGTGATGTTTTTCTGCGTTTTCATACGCTTTTTTATAGTTATTAGTTTTTTTATAAATCTTTGAAATAAGCAAATATACATCTGACGCATAATTTACAGAGTTAATTTTATTATAAATAGATATGCTGTTTTGAGCATTTTCTAATGCCTCCTTATAATTTTCTGTTTCAAAATAAGCCTCAGCAATTATACTGTATGCCATAGCTTCAGTTTGCGATATATTACCTATGTTCTTAGCTATTTCTATAATTTCGTTTCCTATTATTATTGCCTCATAATAATTATTTTGACTTAATTCAAGTTTAGATAAACCAATTTTTCCCTCTATAATACCTTGTTCAAAATTTAATTCTTCCGAAGTTTCTATTACTTTCTTTATCCATTTTTCACAATTTATTTGATCGTCCATAGCATCATAAGTTCCTGCAATATTGAAATATATAACAACAAACGACGATGTTTTAGGTCGTCCTTCCAATTTGTCTAGCATTTTCATATACACGTTTATGCTTTCATGGTATTTTTTTGTGTTTTTATACAAAATTGCAAGATTATTATATGCTGCAAAGATATTTTTATTCTCGTTGTTTTTTTCAAAAATATCCACCGCATTTAAAGTACATTCAAGAGCTTTATTTGTTTCTCCTCTTCTCATATAGTATGCCCCCATAGCATTAATTGAAAAACCTTCTCCCAATTTGTAGTCTATTTCTTTTGATATTTTAATTGCTTCTTCAATATATTTTTTACCCTGTTCGTGTTCGTCAACTAAAAAGAAATTCTGAATATCAATAAGTGCATTTACTCGTATTGAGTCACGTTTTTGATGTGTGTCTATTAAATTCAAAAGACTATCTTTTAGCTGTTTATTAAACTGTGCATTTCCTGCAAAAGGAGTTAATACTAAAAATATTATAATAATTATTTTTTTCATTTTTCGAATTTGTTTTCACTTATTAGATACAATATTATTACTTTTCTATAAAAAAAATAAAAAAATAATTTTAATATTTAATTTCGGTTTTTAAAATTATATTGCTGTAAATAAGGATTTTTCAATTTAATAAATAAGAAATAAATTAGTATTTATAAAAAAATAAAAAATAAAAATATATTAGTTATTGTCAAATTGTGATTTTTATTTACTTTTGCAAAAAAGTAATTTTTTGTTAATAAAAAAAATAAAAAAATATTTTACTTTGTCTATCAGGCAGATTGCAACCCAAAGAAGACAATCAAGGTGCTACAAATATATCGGTGCTACGCACCTTTGGAGTAATTTGTTGGTTTCCAATTGAAGCAAAATAATTATAAAAGAAAGAATAAAGGATAGTCCCTACAAAACAGTGTTGGTATGATTAACAAGTATTTACAAAAATA
>JAOZTW010000561.1 GCA_029938985.1 Bacteroidales bacterium
ATAAAAACTGGGGGAACTTTTTTATTTATTACCATAAATTTTTAACACCTTAGCCCAAACCCGATAAGTGTAATTGGGGAGCGCTAGCGACACAATTACACTTATCGGATATGTGCATTGTGGCGTTTTATTTTTTTGTTTTTTTAGGTGCTTCGCACCTAAAAAAACAAAAAAATAAAATGACATCAAGCACAATGTTATAATCTTTCATTTCTATTATATTATTGTTATTCTGTTTGTTAAATTTTCAATAATTTTTATTTCCTCTTTGTTGAGATTGTATAATTTATAAACTAATCGGTCTATCTCATTTTCTAATTTACTCGTATCCTCATTAATATCTTTTTGTTTTAGTTTAAGTATTTTATCAACTTTGTCTGCAATAATTTGTTGTTGTTTTATCGAAACAATTTTAACAGGAAATTCTCTTGCATAACGATACATGAATTCCATAGTCAGTTGCGACCTGTTATATAGGTAAAAGTGTGCAAACCATGAACTTAATTTTGAGTTTATAATACCAAGTAAATATTTTAAATTATACTCCGAATTCCATATCATAGTCACAGTCTTGTCCACATAATGATTATCATTTATATAAGTTGCAACAAATCTTGCTTTTCTGAAATTTCCAATTAATTTTTCACCGTATCTTGAAAAAATTCTTTGAATAAGTAATTTTTCACCTTTTACATAAAACTTGCGGTCAATATTATGAGGAGCAATATATCCTATATTTTTATTATCAACATAATATCGTTTAATATTTTTCCCTCTGTATAATTTTAAAAATTTATGTTTTTTATTTTTCTCAGAATATTTCACAACATTACCTCCCCAGTTAATAGTAGCAATTTGAGATAATTTTTGAGTATTATGCAGGTATTTGTTAATAATACTTTGATTTTCAGAGTCAATCCACAATAAGAACCTGTCTTCTGTTATACCTTTAAAATCTGTCTCTCCGTCAATTATTTTTTCATCAATAACAAATCCGCATTTATAATTGTTAACGTTTTTTTTCTCTGAAACTTGATATATCATTGTTTCAAGTTCTACATTTTGAAATGCTTCTGACGTATCTATCAATAAATCAATATCATATTCAAGTAGAAATTTTCTTGTTTCTCGCCAATTTAATGAATAACTTAATCGTTTTGGGACAATAAAAGAATGATTAAATGTTGGTTTAACAAGTGTTGTAGCCAAACCAATAAAATACGAAGCTGAATTATTTGACTTATCCCAGTAATAAATATCTTTCAGATATTCTTTTTCATACTCTGTGAATTTTATCCCATACGGTGGATTTCCTATTACAATATCAAAGCCGATAAAATTTCCGTTCTCATCTAAAACTTCTGGAAATTCAAATCGCCACTCAAAAGCGTTACCGTATAATGTTTGTAATTTTTCTTCATATTTTTTTTCCAACTCAATAACTTCATTTGAAATTTGTTCTGTTTCTTTTTTCCATTCATCTTTATCGGACTCTGAGAAAAACATTGGCATTTCACCAAGTTTTGCTTTTTTCTGTTGTAAAAGAATATAATCCTTATCTGTCGGATTTACATTTTGGGCAAACTGTTGCTTTAATCTTGATATTTCATTTTCAGCCTTTTGTTTTACTATTTTATCGTTAGTTGATTTGTATAAAATTACTTGTGTCTTATATTTTTCGGTTGCAAGTTTCATTTTTTGGACTTGTCCGTTATATATACCGTTTCCGTTAAGAGCAAAACGCCCCACAAGCGAATTCCCTTGTTTTATGTTAATGTCAATATTCGGTAGTGTCTCTAATTCAGAGTATTTACTTTCTTTTGTATAATATGAATTTTTCAAGAGTTCAACCCAAAGTCTTAATCTACAAATACTTACAGAGTTTGGGTTTATATCCACACCAAAAAGACAATTTTCAATTATTGTTTGTTTTTCACGGAATATTGCCTCTTGCAAATCTTGCTTATAATCAATAGCATTACCCTTTTTATTTAAAGAATATTCAAATAACTCCTCTGTTTCCTTGTCTGAAATTATTAATTCATCGTTTACAACTTCAATCCGGTAGTTTTTTATTCTGTTTCCGTTTTGATATTCTAATATTCCGAGTTCAGATTTTATTGCTATAATCTCGTTTAAAGCTGAAACAAGGAAGTGTCCGGAACCAACGGCGGGGTCGCATATTTTAAGGCTGTTTATTACTTCATTTGCTTGTTTACGGTCTTCAATTAGACCTGACAGGTTTTCAAAACCTGTCAGGTCTTTATAACCTGCATCTTTAAATTTTTGCACAACAGCATTGCGAATATTTTCACGGCTCATATACATTGTAACATAACCGGGTGTAAAATACGAACCATCTTTGTAGCCGTTAATTTTTTCGAAAATTAGTCCGAGGACAGAAGCATTTATTAAATTCTTATTTTCTTCTTGAATTTTACCGCTTCCTTCACTTGTAAAGTCATAAGCATCAAGAAAATTTAAAATATATTCAAGAATTGTTAATTCTTTTCCTTTTGAGAGAATACTTTTTTTGCTACTCGGTAATTTTAAACGTGATTTTAAACTGTTTATCCGAATAGTTTCATCTTCTAATCGACTGATTTCAAATAAAGAACTGTTTAAATACGGTATGTGTTTGTATTTTTTTTTTATGTTTGAATTTCTCTTGATATGCTCTTTTGCAAGCACCTCAAAAAAAAGTTCGTTTAATTCATCGAAGTCAGCAATATTTTGCGGTTTTAAGAATTTAAAATCGGAATTATCACTGTGATATTGAAGTAATTGAGCTTCAAGAAGTTTAAGAAATAAAATGCGGTTTATCCACATTATATTCAATTCGAGAGCTACATTAATAATTTGTTCCTCATGTTTTGTTCCGTATTGCTTTTCTATATTTTTTATATGTTTTAATCTGTCCTCCGTTCGTAATATATTTATTGTGTTTTCAATAAAAGATGCAGGATTTCTGTTTATTTTTAGTTTGCGTTTTATTACTTTTTTATTATTGATTTTTATTTCTTCCAAACCTACAATATGCAGTAATTCGTTATAAAAACCCGTATCAAGTGTGTTACTGTCATTTGCATGAGGTAGTTTTAATAAATATTCCGGCGAAAATAATTTATATAGATTTATTAGCTTATTTTCAGGTAGTTTGTCTCTGTTTCTGAAAGTTTGAAAATCTACATAAGTGCATTCTATTTCTGATTTATTTTGATTTATGTATTTTTTTGCAATTTCGGTATAAAATAAATTCGTATTTTTGCTTGTTTTTTGCCCTGTTTTCCATTTTTTATATTCCTGTTTCAATTTTGTATTGAAAAATGCACGTTCAAAGTCTATTGCATCAAAAATAAACCACTCATTCAGATTAGTTATAATAATATTTTTGATTTCATTATTTTCAAATTCAATTCTCTCTTGTAGATAATATAAAATAATTTCGTGAAGTGCTTTTTTATTAATATCTGTTTTTGTTATCATATCAGCCTTGTTTGAAGGCTTTTTTGTTTCAAATATTACTCTGACAGTTGTTTTGTTACTAATTCCGGAGTATATAGCAAGGTCTGTTCTGCCTTTTGTGTTTACTTCATTATTTTGATAGAATGTATTTTTGAAAAATTGAATTAGAAAATTTTTTAGATGCTCTTCACTTTCATTGTCATCAATTTTATTAACAATTATTTGAAGTTGTGTTTTGAAATTTTCAAAATCGGTTCTGTTAACTTTGTCTTTTTGAAAAGCTTTATTTATTGATTTCGCAGGTATTTTTATTTTTAATTTCATATTTATTTTTCAAAAGTATTTTGCAAAAATACTCATTTTATATCAAATTCTTGTTTTTTTCAATTGATTATAACGGGTTCGGGCTTTGTGTCGTCAATTTAATTCAGGAACGTAG
>JAOZTW010000057.1 GCA_029938985.1 Bacteroidales bacterium
TAATTAATGTAAAAGGGTTTGAATATTTTATTGAAACCAAAAAATATTACAATCCGTCTGACTTTAAAACAGGCAAAGACCAAATTGCTTACTATTGCAAACGAGCTGGTATAAAAAAAGGTATTTATATTGTTTTTATAAAAAATACAATAAAATCAGACAAAATAAAAGAAGATACTAATATTATTAACAATGTGGAAATAAAAACATATTTAATTCGCTATGACGAAAAAAAGGAATTTGGAAAAGACAAACGAGAAATAGAAAAAATGAGCGAATAAGCATTACAATGAGATAAATAGAGCTTTGTTATCAATAATTTATTTATTTTGGTATGCCTGTTTGCGAAGTGCCGATGGAGTTACTCCCGTAAATTTTTTAAAGGCAATATTAAAAGCCGATTTTGAATTAAAACCTACATTATTTGCTATTCCTTCTATTGTTAATTTTTGTTCGGTTTGGGAAAGCATTATTCTTGCTTTTTCTATACGATATTTATTTATTAAATTACTAAAATTAGTGTCTAATACTGAACTTATTGCAGCAGAAAGGTATGTTCTATTTGTATCCAATTTTTTGGCTACATCTGTTACCGTTATTTTGTTTTGCAAATATATTTCTTCTATCTCAATTTTTTCAATTAATAGTTTAACAAGTTCTTTGCTTTTGTTGTTATCCTCCTCCTTAACATAATTATTTATTTGTTCTTTCTCGGTAGAAAAAGGGATTTGCTTTACAAGTTCTAAATTCTTTTTAACAAGATGTTTAAGAGCTTTTGTTTTGTCTATATATAATTTTAATAAAATAAGTGAAAACAGTATTAACAAAACTGAAATACTGCCAATAAAAAACGTTATTCGTTTGCGATAATTTATTTCTTTTTGTTTTACCGTATTCTGATATTTAGCAATAGTTAATTTATCTGTTAAACTTTGTAATTTGCTGTCGTTTTGTATTTTACCAAGCTGAAATGTGTATGCTTTTTCTAACTTATTCATTAATAACTCTTGATATTTTTGAAAATAAAACAGCGATTTTTCATATTCATTTCTAATTTTGTACAAATCGCTGAGTCTCAAATATATTCCTAATTTAATTTCCAAATATTGCTCTTGCTCCATTTTGTTGAGCAGCTTAATAAGTATTTTGTTTGCTTGTTCTGTATTGTTTTGCAGTAAAAACAATTCGGCTCGTTGCAATTTGGCATAAAACAATGTTTGTTTACTACCTATTTGTTCACTAACAATTTGACAGCTATCTAAATACTGATGTGCAAGTTTATAATTTTTTGTTAGTTTGTGGAGCTCGGCAATTTGCAATAAAGTGTTGTGTGTAAATACTTTATTGTAACTTGTTTTTTGCAAATCATATACTTTCTGAAAGCAGGTTAACGCTTTCTTATGTTTTTTCAACAATTTATAAACAGTTGCAATATTACTCATAACCAATATTCTAATTTCTGAATTATCAATCTCTTTCAAAAGTATTTTTGCTTTATTTAAAAACCTCAAGGCATTTTCATTATCATTTTTAGCCACAAATAATTCGGATATATTATTTAAAGCATAAATTTTGCCTTCTATATAATTTATGTCTTCCGAATGTTTAAGAGCTTCTCGTAGTAGGTTGGAGGCTTCGGAATAATTATTAGTTACAATATATGTTTTGCCCAAGTTAATCAACGAATTGATATAACTTTTATTCGGTTTATTAATTTGTGTTATTTCTTTAGAGCTTAGATAATATGAAATAGCCATTTTATTTAAGTCTAATTTTTGTGCTATTGCTCCAAGTTTCATATATGTTGAAGATAGCATTTCGTATTGCTCGTACTTTCTGAAAATTACTTCTGCTTCCTGAAAATATTTTCCAGCTTTGTCGTTCTTTCCCCAATTAAAATGTGTTTCGCCAATGTCGTAAAGTAATTTTCCTGTTTCTAAGGTGTCGGTAGTCTGCTGTATATATTTATAGGATAAAAGTAATATTTCGGTAGCTTCGGCATATTTGTATTGTTTGCCAAGTGTTAAACCTTTATTTACATTTATTCTATACGCAAATTTTTTGCTAATATTGTGGTTATAATTAGCGGTTATATTATCAAAACTATTATACGATTTTGTAAAATCATTTAATTTAAAATATTGTTTACCAAGCAAATAATACAATGCTATTTGTTGTGAAATGCTAACCTCCAAGTTAGATTTTGTTATTAATTGCTCTATATTTAACTGGTTTAATTGTGAAATATAAATATTTACAGAGTCCTGAGCATTAGAAACATTAGTTAATTTTAATACACAAACTATTAATATAACTGCAACTATATTGTATTTTTTTAAAATATTCATTTGACAAAAATAAAAAAAATATTACCTTTGCATTATGAAACGTATTTTATTAATAATTATTTTAGTCTTATTTTTCGCCTACCTCAAAGCAAGTAGTGTATATTTAATAGAGACTGCCAATCCTATTTCTGGTATAGTGTTGATTAACAATAATACTAATCATTCAGATAGTTTATTTTCTTGTTCTGCAAATAATACGAGCTATCGTATAGAGGTAGCTGATCTAGAAAATTTATATATCGCACCTATGGAAACTGTTAAGCTACAAATGTATTGCTTGGGAACAGAAATTAGTAGTTCGTGGCAAGAAATAGAAAAAGGGATATCTGTTTCAATAAAATTTATTTTTAGTGATAATGTAACCAAAAATGTAAGTATTAGCGAATTTTATATCAAAAATTTTATTTCCAACCCTTTAACAAACTCTGCTCCTAATCTGCGAGGCGAAAAAAACAGTTTTTTTTACGTAACAAATTATTATAATTTTATTAGTCCAGATAGTCTTTATGTAACTTGGCGTTCGGATTATAGAATTTTAAGATTAAAAATAATTGATAAAACAAATTTTAAGCATGTTTTTCAAAGCAATTCGTACAATGACACAATTTTGAGTTTTGCAAGTTTACCAGAAGAAGCCAAAAAATTATTTAAAAGCTCACACGAATACCTCCTAACAATAAAAGCAAACTCAAATAAAGCAGGAACACAGACAACAAAAACGTTTAATTTTAATTTTGAATTTAAGCCAATTTATTTTTCTATTAATCAGCCTGTTCAATTTTTTATCAATAAAGAAGACATAAAATTTTCGTGGCACAATACTGGCAATAAAATTGATTTTTTTATTTATAATGCAAATAACGAATTAATTTATTCGGAAAATAATTTTACTAATAATTCTATTGATTTAAAATATTTTATTTCGAATAATATAAATTTAGAACAACGGAAGGAATATTCTATAAAATTAAAATCAGATAATATTTATACTGCTAAAAAATTTATTTATCTACATAATTAAGTGAAAATGAAATAATAAGGAACTCCAGAATACGCCGTTTTTTTTGTTCTTTTAATATTTTAACAAATCTGCAAATAGCGAGCTATTTAATTATATTTTAAAATTTAAAAAAGGGCAAAATAAACAAGTAGGTTGGGCTTAGTTATTTTTTCTTTTTCACTAACAGCTCAAATAGTAATTATTAATCGGAGTACATACAAACGTTTTTAACCTGATTAATTCATAAATTTTCATTATGAATTATTCAGGTTAAACATTTACATTTTTTTAATCTGCTGGTTTACTGCCTGATAATTATATAATTAACCATTGAGTAATTGTATCACTCCTAATTGTCGCTTTATAATTTAAAACATTGGCATTTTTCATAAATGCAAATTACAGCACTATTTTGATTATTTTAAAATCCTCATTTACAATACAGGGTTTGTTCATAAAAAAAATAAGCCTTAATTAAGCCACTGTTTTTCTTTAAATTAATAATTTATTTTTTGTTGAACAAAAACGAATAATCAAACATCATCAATTATAATAATTTGAAAATAAGCTTCTTATTTTCTGATTTTATTTTTTATGAACAAACCCTGATTTACAATAGTAAACTGCGGTATTTAAAAATAAAAAAGCCTTGTACTTTACACTCGTAAAAAATGCCAAAAGTTTTTATTTTGTTAAAGCATTATAATTAGCTTCAATAATTTTGTCAATATCATCATCGGTATGAGCTACCGATACAAACATTGCTTCAAATTGTGATGGAGCAATATAGATACCTGCATTAAGAGAGAGATTAAAATATTCTGCGTATTTTCCTGTATCACAAGACATTGCCTCGTCAAAAGTACTAACATTTTTGGCATCTGTAAAAAACATAGTCATCATAGAGCCAACTCTATTAACAATTGCATTTGTTTTTGAAAGTGCGATATTTTTTGTCAAACCTGCTTCAAGTTTTGCCGCTTTTCTTTCCAATTCTTCGTAAATTCCTTTGGTGTTTTTCAAAGTTTTTAACATTGCTACTCCAGCTGCCATAGCAAGTGGGTTACCAGATAATGTTCCTGCTTGATATACAGCACCTTCTGGAGCAAGATTATCCATTATTTCTTTTCGTCCACCATAAGCACCTACCGGAAGTCCGCCACCAATTATTTTACCAATTGTTGTTAGGTCTGGCATTACTCCAAAATATTCTTGAGCACCACCTTTTGCAAGTCTAAAACCAGTGATTACTTCATCAAAAATCAAAATAGAATTATGCTTTTCAGTTATGGTTCTCAAACCTTCCAAAAAACCTTTCTTTGGCGGGATAACTCCCATGTTACCAGCCACTGGCTCTACAATAACTGCCGCTATTTCGTTGCCTCGTTCGGCAAATAATTTTTCTACACTTTCAATATTATTATATTCGGCAAGCAAAGTATCTTTTGCATTTCCTTCGGTAACTCCAGGACTGTCGGGCAAGCCAAAAGTTAATGCTCCCGAACCAGCTTTTATCAAAAAATAATCTCCATGACCATGATAATTACCAATAAATTTAACAATACATTCTCTTTTTGTATAGCCTCGTGCAAGTCTCACAGCACTCATAGTAGCCTCTGTTCCAGAGTTTACCATTCTTACTTTTTCAATTGATGGCATCATTTCGCAAATCAACTCTGCCATTTCTGTTTCTATGGTTGTTGGTGCACCATAACTTGTACCTTTTGCGGCAGCTTTATTTATAGCCTCAAGAATTGTGTTGTTGGCATGTCCCAAAATTAACGGACCCCAAGAAGCCACAAAGTCAATATACTCATTACCATCAATATCTGTAATTTTTGTGCCTTTAGCTTTTTCAATAAAAACAGGGTCTATATTAACACTTTTAAAAGCTCTTACAGGAGAATTTACACCTCCAGGAATACTTTTATTTGCCCGCAAAAACTCTTCTTTACTTTTTATATTTTTCATGTTTTTTTTATTTTAATAAATTAGCCGCATCAACTGCATGATACGTAAGTATAATATCTGCACCAGCACGTTTTATAGACGTTAACACCTCCATCATTACTCTTGCACCGTCTATCCAATCTAATTTGGCGGCAGCCTTTATCATTGAAAATTCGCCACTTACATTATAAGCCGCCACAGGAATATTAAATTCATTTTTGGCTCTATAAATAATATCTAAATAACTTAATGCAGGTTTAACCATCACAATATCTGCACCTTCTTGAATATCAAGTCTTATTTCTCGCATAGCCTCATCGCTGTTGCAAGGGTTCATTTGATAGGTGTTTCTATTTCCAAATTTGGGAGCACTTTCGGCAGCATCTCTAAAAGGACCATAAAAGCCCGAAGCATATTTTGCCGAGTATGACATGATTGGCATTTTTTCAAATTTGTTTTCGTCCAATATTTTTCTTATAGCCGCCACTCTACCGTCCATCATATCGCTTGGTGCTATCATGTCGGCACCTACTTGTGCAAACGAAAGCGATTGTTTTGCAAGTGTTTCAAGTGTTAGGTCGTTGTGAACATCGTTGTCAATAATAGTTCCGCAATGCCCGTGTGTGGTGTATTCGCAATTGCAAATATCTGCAATAATATTAATATCTTTTATTTCTTTTTTTATGGCAACAATGGCTCTTTGCACAATGCCATCGGTAGTGCATGCTACATGCCCGTGTTCGTCTTTTTCTTCTGGAATACCAAACAATAAAATTGATTTTACTCCTGAATCTACAATTTTTTTACATTCTTCTACAAGCAAATCAATTGATAATTGGAAATTACCTGGCATTGATTTTATAGGATTTTTCACATTTGTACCTGGATATACAAAAAGTGGCATAACTAAATCGTTGTTAGTAAGTTGTGTTTCACTTACCATGTCTCTTATTATTCCGTTGTAACGTAAACGGCGAAGTCGTGTGATTGGAAAATTCATTTTTTTATTTTTTAAAATAATTAATTATAGACTCTGCAAAACCCTCTGCGGTAGATTTTTTTGCGATTATTAAAGGTGTTATATTATGTTTTTTTATTGCATTTGCAGTGGTTGTTCCAATACAAGCAATTTTCAAATTTTTTTTATCAATTCTAAGTTTATTAAAATTATAAAAACCCGAAGGACTTGTAAAAAGTAATAAGTTGTAGTTATTGTTTTTTATTTGTTCTACTATTTTATTATCAACAACTTGTGTTGCTGTAGTATTATAAAAATTAATTCTACAAACATTAGCATATTTCAAAATTGCTTCTTCAATAACATTTTTTGATAGGTTTCCCAAAGCCAGTAAAACGTTTTCGTTGTTGTTCACAAAAGTATTTATATTTTTGATAAAGTCAAAAGAAGTGCTTCCTTTGTTAGTAAAATCGGTTTTATAAGCATATTTTTCTAACTCCTTAGAAGTATTTTTTCCTATGGTTGCAAATTTAATATCTATGGGAAGTACTTGATTACCTGTTATTTTATAATATTGTTTGAAAAAAAAAATTACACCGTTTTTACTTGTAAAAATAATTTTATCAAATTTATCTATTTTTTTTAAAATATCTTTTTCAGTATTATTTATAGGAGCTTCTTTAATTTCAATCATAGGAAATCTAATAATTTCAGCTCCCTCCGATTGTAGTATTTCAGAGGTTTTGTCAAAATTATTGATTGGTCGGGTGGTAATAATTATTTTTTCTGATAATAATTTCACGTTATTCAATTAAGATAAATTACGAACTTAATTCTGTTAATTTACAAAAATTATAAAATAACAATCTGCACAAAGATAAGGCATATTAAAATAAATAATTGACAAATTTAAATGAACTTATTTTTCGTTTATGAAGTCAAAAATTATGTGATACAAATAAAATTTTTCAATATTATTTGAGAAAAGATTTTTCCTATTATGAATAGTTTCAAAAGTGTTCTTGTTGTTTTCTATTGAATTATAGATAATTTTCTCGCCAGATAATTGACCGACCTTTGAATTATTAAAAACAGTTTTTATTTTGTTTGTCAATTTTTTAATCGGCATTTTATTTTCCCCAACAACAAAACCTATCATACCGCCAAAATTTAGTTCGCAAGCATATTTATTTGTCATATAGCGATACATTCCGCCGTCCTCTTTATGTTTTGTTTTCACATAAACATATTCATTTATCAGTGTCGATTGTTTTCTACCTTTTATTTCGCCAAGGTTTTTAGCTTCAAAAGAAAAATACTTATCTTGCCAATAACTGTGTTGAAATTTTAAATCAAGCAAGCCTTCTTTGTTACATTCCGCACTTGGTTCAAGATTTATTATAAAACCTTGTTCCTTAAAATCAACGTTTTCTCTAACCAACCAATTTCTAATATGCTTTTTGAGTTTTGTTTCAATTTTAGATATTGGTTTGCTTAATTCATTTTTTATTAAAGCCAAAATTTCTTTATTATCAACTGTTTTATAATATTGCAACAAATGAAAAAAGATGTAATTCTTCCATTCTGCATCGTCAAATTTCTGTAACTGCATTATACTATCAGACATTACACTTGTTTTTGGTAGTTTTATATATTCTTTCATCTGTTTAAAATATGTTTTAATCATCACTTTATAAGGAGATTTTTTATAATGCGACAGCTATTAAATCCCTCAACGAGGGTTTCATTTTGTTATCAATTTTAGAATATTTTTACCATCTTCAAAAGCCTTTGTTTTTGTCCAATTTTGACATTTATTGCTTTTTGTTATATAAATACAATCTTTTCCAATTATTTTTTCTCGTAAAACAAGAAAATTCTCTTTTGTGTTTTTTAATATTTCTTCAGTGATAATATAATTTAAGGTCTTTTTTGCTATTGGTTGTTTTTTAACTGATTGATTAAAATAAATTGCAACCACAGATAAATCAAAACCAAAAGTTTTATCTTGATAAGGTGTTATTGTTGGTTTATTTACAAAATGTAATTCAAATACATTTTTTAATGTTTTTATATATTCTTCAAAATTTGGTTTCTCGTTCTTTCTATTTTCCAAAAAGAAATCTTTAATTCGTTGTCGTTCTAAATAATCTAAATCGTATAAATCAAAGATAAGTTTGTTTAGGTAATTTTTTGTGTCATTTTCATATTTAAGATTCCCCTCAGTTAGTTTTTTGCTTATTTCTGAAATTTCTGCAACTAAATCTTCGTCTAAATCTTTTGGTATTGGGATATTTTTTATTGCTTTTGTATTTAAGTTTGCATAATTTCCGTCTATTCGTTTTCTGTATTTTAAAGTTAAGTAGTAATTTACGATATCTGAATTTAATATTGCTGTAAACAAATTGTAATTATTTGGATTTTGTAATTTTATACCATATATTATATTTGAAAAAAACAAATTCTCTTTTACATAACATGCGTCAATTTTTTTTCCAAATCGGTTTAATATGATATTATTATTTTTGTATATAAATAAATTTCTTGTTCTTTGAAAATTTTCTTTCGTAACTTCATTTTCATTTATATAGCCGTCATTTTCTACAATTTCAAAAGGTCTAATTTTATTTTCTGGCTGATATATGTATGGTATGTTGTAATAATCTGTTTTTTTTAGACTTAAATATTTTTCTTTTGCAAATTTTTCGTGTCCTATTAATTTTTCTTTTTTATTAAGATTTTCTAATTTAATATTGCTTTTTGCTAAATATAAACTAAGTTCTGAATTAGAAATTCGTTTTAAACCTTCAAAACTGTTATATCTTTTATCATTTAATAAAAAATCATTTAATTTATCTTGATTAAATATTTTTTTTATCAGTTTCAAATCATATTCATTACCAATTAAATAATCTCTTAAAACAATATTTTTCTCTAAAATATCTTTTTGTTTTATATCTATTCTTTTATCTTCTTGAATAATAAGCAATTTGAAAGTTTCAGAGAATAATTCTAAATCAACAGGATAATATTTTATAATGTTATCTTTCGGTTCTGTATTATTAAAAATAGCAACAATAACATTTTCTTTTGCTTTTTTAAATAATATTTTTTTCACTCTTGATAATTCATAAAAATATTCAATTTTATAATTTTTAAAGAAAAAATCTTGAAAATTATTAGATAAGTCATTATAAAAGTTAGAACTATTTAATATAAAACCAAATTTTGTATTTTCGTTTGACCAATCCTTTATTTTTAGCATAAATGCTTGTGAAATTTGATTGTGTCCAATAATATCTTTAGCTTTTATTATTTTCTCATTAATCTCTATTTCATAATTATTAATAAAATCAATTTCGTCAGATTTAGATTTTATTTCAAAGAAAGGTGGATTTCCTATTATATAGTCAAAAGTTTGATTAGTAAAATGTAAGTTTTCTTTTTTAACTTCAAGAGAATTTCCTTCAATAATATTTTTAGAAAAATCTGGAAATATTTTAATATCGTTTCCTTTTTCTATTTTATCTCTTATAAAATCTTTTATTTCATTGTTAGATAAATCTTTAAGGACTTCAAGGTAAAGAGAAAATATAGAAAGTCGCCATGCTGTATTTTCTTTTTCTATTCCAAAAATATATTTTTGAAGTAACTTAATTTTATGTGCAATTTTTTCTGCAATATTTGCACTCTTGTTAACGGGATTTTGTTCTAATATTTTTCTGAAACTTAAAATTAAAAACATTCCAGAACCACAAGCTGGGTCAAGAATTTTACCTGTCTCAGATATTGTGTCATTAATTATTAATTGTGCTAATTTTGGAGGGGTGTAAAAAATACCTTTTTCAAGCTGTGTTTTAGATAAAAACACCTCATAAATATGGCTAATAAATTCTATTGGAATAATATCAAATTTAAAATCAAACAATGATAATTGCCCACTAACTTCTCCACTTATGGCATTGTAAATATATTTTGAGGTTGAAATTATATAAGTGGCATCAATAGGTGGTATTTTAAATAAAATGTTACTAAAAATTTCATTTATTTTTTTGTATAAAAAATTTATATTTTTAGCATCTTTTTTATTTAATAATTCTTTATAAGATAGGTTTTTATCATTAAAAAAATAGTTATAAAAAAAAGAATTTATTATATGGTTGTCTTCAAGAAATTTGATAAATAATGTTCTATCTATTAATGACTGAACTGTTGTTATTTTATCATTTCCTAATTCTGCAATTAGTTTAGTTTTTAATGTTTTTAATTGTTGCACTAATTTGTCTTCAATTCTTTCTGTTTTTTTAACTTTTTTAAGAAATACAGCATAAGAAGTCCAAAAAGCACCCGTTTCAAATTTCCACTTTCTAATTTTTTTTAATTTATCACTATCTTCATCACTTCCTTTGAAACTTTCTATTTTTTCATTTTTTAAATATGGGTTTATTTTTGCATAAAATAATGAAATTGTGCTTAAATTTTCTGGATAAAAAAACAAATCGTATTTGTCTTCGTTCCAAATAAATCGTTTAAGTTCAAATAATTCTTGGACAGATAATATTATACAAATAATATAAAATGAACTTTTAGTTTGTTCATTATTTTTGTTGTTGTATATAAAAATATTATTTTCTAATTTCTTTGTAAGTTCTGCATTTTCTGAAATCACGACATTCTTTTGAGAAAAATCATTCTCAAAAGAAAAATCAATATTTTCAAAAAAAGCTTGTAATTGAGGCATTTATGTCTGTTTTATTTATTGGAATTTTATAGAGTAATATTACTTTACAAAAGTACTAAAAATAATTTAATTTGGCATATTAAAATAAATAATTGATAAATTTAAACGAAGTTATTTTTGTTTTTATATGCCCTAAACTCTAATGTTATCCAAAATTTCTTTTCCTCCTTGTTCGAGGATTTCTGTAGCCATTTTATTAGCTGTTTGTATTGCATTTTCTATTTTTGAAGTCTCTTTCTTTTTTATTATAGTTGTTCCTTCAACATCTGCAACAAAGGCGGTTATGGTTATTTCATTATCCAACAGTTCGGTGTAGCATCCCACTGGTACTTGACAACCACCCTCTACTGTTCTCAAAAATTCTCTTTCGGTGAGTATAGAAACTTCTGTTGGTTTATGATTTATTTTGCTTAATATGTTTTCAATAAAACTGTCGTTTTCTCTTATTTCAATTGCTATTGCTCCCTGCCCTACTGCGGGTATAACTGTTTCAGGACTAAGATATTCCGAAATTTTATCAGAAAAGCCTAATCTAATAATTCCTGCTGCTGCCATTATAAGTGCGTCGTAGTCTTGTTCTTCAAGTTTTTGCAAACGTGTATCTACATTTCCTCTAATATCTTTGATTTTAAATTTTGAATTATAATTCAAAATTTGTGATTTTCGTCTCAAAGATGAAGTTCCGATTATAGCTCCGTCTTTTAATTCATTCAGTTTTTCTCCTTTTTTACTTATCAAAACATCTCTAACATCTACTCTTTTTAAAACTGCTCCAAGCTTTGTTCCTTCAGGAAAAGCTGTAGGTAAATCTTTTAAACTATGAACTGCAAAATCAATATTTTTGTTCAACAGTTCTACTTCAAGTTCTTTGGTAAACAAACCTTTGTCGCCTATTTTTGCCAACGGTACATCTAATATTTTATCTCCTTTGGTTTTTATTATTACAATTTCAAACTTATATTCTGAAAAACTTTCAGATAAAATATCTTTAACTTTATTAGCTTGATATAAAGCTAATTTACTACCACGTGTACCTATATTTATTATTTTTTCCATTATCTTTTTAAGTTGAAATACAATTGTTTATCACTAACAACTAACCACTAACCACTAACTTCCATTTCAAACAGTTCGTTAACCACTTTAATATATTCTTCTCTTTTGCCGTTGTCAGTAATTGATTTTATGTTTTTAATAAACATGCCAATATATTTACTTGTGATATAATCACCATATTCAACTGCTTTGGTGTAATCAATTTCTACTTTATTTTTTTGAAATTTCTCTATTTCTAATTTATTTATCTTTCTAAACTTGTCGGTTACTTTTGTAAAAGTAGGAACAAGGTTAGTAGTGCTTAACCAAGTTTTAAATTCCTCAACTTGCACAGCTATAATTTGTTCTGCTTGTGTTATTTTACCTTTTCGCTTTTCATAAGTTTTATTTACAATCCCTTGCAGACCATCAACATCAAATAATTTTACGTTTTCAATATCGCCAGCTTCATTTTCTATGTTTTTGGGAACAGATAAATCTATTAGTGTCAGTGGTTTATTTTTTCTTATTTGCATTGCTTTTTCAATCTTTTTGGCAGTTACAAGTGGTGTTTTAGAGCCAGTTGAAACCAAAATAACATCAAATTCTGCTATTCTATCATCTACTTCGCTCAATTCCATGGCTGATACTCCAAAATTTTTGGCAACCTTAGCTGCTTTTTCAAAAGTACGATTGGCTATTGTTATAGATTTACATGATTTTTTCATCAAATTACTAACAACCAACTGACCTGTTTCGCCTGCTCCTATTGAGAGAATATTTCGTTTATGTAAATCGGTAAAGTTTTGGTAGGCAGCCTCAACTGCTGCATAACTTACTGTTACTGCTCCTTCGTTGAGTTTGGTTTTTGTTCTAACTTTTTTGCTTGTTTCAAGTGCTTTATGAAATAATCGCATCAAAAATTTGCTATTCAAATTTAGTTTATCGCTTGTGTTGTAGGCATCTTTAATTTGACCTACAATTTGATATTCTCCCAACATCATTGAATCTAATCCAGAAGCTACTTTAAACAGATGTGTAAAAACATTTTCGCCAGAATAGGTGTATATTATATCATTAATATTACCATCAAAATTGGCAAAATTCTTTAAGTTTTCAACTATATTTTTCTTAATTTCTATTTCATTTTCACTTTTATAATCAAAATATAATTCTGTTCTATTACAAGTTGATATAACTATTAATCCTTGAAAATCAACATCGTTTTTATATAATTTTGAGAAATTTACGATATCCTCTTCGTTAAATGTGAATTTTCCTCTTATTTCTATTGGTGCTGATTTGTGATTTACGCCTGCAAGAATTATCATAACAAAAAATATTAATGGTTATTAATTAATTGCAAGATATAATTCAATTCTGTAGCAAATTTGTAGTTTGTTAAAATTTGTTATAATTTAAAATTTAAAATTTCAATAACCTTAAAAATAGTTTATTTTCATTTAATGTAATTACCTATATTATAGTTTGCTATAATTTGTATTTTTGTTATTTAAATTAAATCTAAATTGAATTTATTGTTTATATTTATCGAAAATTAAATTTGTAGATTCTTAGAATTTTTCACATTAGCTACTTGTGTACAAAGTTAGAATTATCATATAAATATTTATGATATAATAAAATAAATAACGGTTTACAGGGTACTGGTTCAGTTCAATTCTTGTCATAAATTTAATTCATTATTCTAATATT
>JAOZTW010000562.1:0-1341 GCA_029938985.1 Bacteroidales bacterium
TGCTTTGTGTCGCTAATTTCCCAATTTGCCTCCACCAGTTTTTGTTTCAAATCTGTTATTTCGTTTTCAAACACCCTGTTTCTTATCATCACCACAGCCACCATCACTATTATTATAATATTAGCCGTAAGCCTTAATTTATTGTTAATCACATATTTCCATATTTCGCTACCTATCTGTTTTAACGCAAACAATGCTATTTCTACTATTTTTTTCATCTTTCAATTCTTAAACTGTTCTACAAATAATTTTAAATTCTCACCAGGGCAATCCGTATTACCAAGCTCTCCATGCCCTACAATTGTTTTTATACCATACTTGGTTTTCAAATACTTAACCAATTTTTCACCACTCTCAAGCATTGCATCGCTTGGCATATTTTCCTCAAAATTTCCGTTAAAACACACCCCAATACTTCTTGTGTTATAATCTTTGCAATGTGGACTAATAGTTTCTATTTCATTCAATTGCAATATTTTACCACTACTCTGTATCATATAATGATACCCCACAGTACTCCAGCCGTTTTTATTCACATGGTAATCTGCAATATCCCACACCCTACTTTTTTTTTCTGTGTGATGTATCACAATCATATCTATTTCTGCTACACTTCTTTTTTTCAATGTTTTATGTGGTAGGTTTTTTACCTTTTTTATTGCCAACTCATAATTTTCATTCCCTTTTTTAGTTTCAACTTCTATGTATTCCATTTCAAATTTCATTTGCTTAAACGACACTTTAACAAAACCATACAACAAAATAAACACGCCAAACATTAACAAGCCCAACATTATCAATATATCCATCTGAAAACTACTCAATTTCAAACTCCTTTCTCTTGGTATTCCATGCAAATATTTTATCATTTTGTTTTTTTTTTAATCAAATAATGTTATATTTCTTTGCACCCTTTTTATTTTTTGTGTTGTTGGTTCATAAGGGTTAATGTTCAACATTTTAGCTTCACAATCGTTTTTATATTTGCCACAATATTTTTCATTCTCTTGGCAATCGTAACAAACTCCCTTTTCAAACCTTTCAATAGCCTCATTATTAGCTTCCCATGCCTTGTCGGTCAACTCAAAACCCAACTCATCATTTGTTTTTTTAATCCCCAATTCTGCTAACAATTCATCTTCATCTGGTGGTTTGCCTACTCCTCCTTTTACCATCGTAGTTCTACCTTTAAATGTTGTTACATTACCTCCACCATTTCCTATCTTTTTGTTCTCTTCTTTTATATTATCATACATTTTTACTAAATCCTCAAATTCAATATCTTTATTATTTGCCATTTTTTTTGTTATTTTTTTTGGTTTTTTCTTTGGTTTTTTCTTT
>JAOZTW010000562.1:1441-3888 GCA_029938985.1 Bacteroidales bacterium
TTTGGTTTTTTCTTTGGTTTTTTCTTTTGGCTCAGGTTCTGGTTCCTTTTTTCTTGCAGTTACTTTGTCAAAAACTATTATTTTTTCACAAATTATCTCTGCTTTTATTCGTTTAACATTTTCACTATCAGTATATTTTCGATATGTCATTCTACCATCTATTAAAACGGTATTGCCTACCAAACAAAACTTTCTAATAACATCGCTTCTCCATTGCCAGCACACAACGCTGTGCCATTCTACTTCTTTTATTGTTTTGTCATCTTTTTTGTATTCTCTATTTGTCGCAACTCCTATTCTACTTACCTTTGTTATTTCCCCAGTTTCTTTATTTATCAAATCTGTGTGTTTAATATTGCCAATATTGCCTACTATTGTTATATTATTCTTATTCAACATTTTATATTTGTTTTTTTAAGTTTTAAATTTCACTTTCTTGTTTAAACATTTCCTGTTTTTTCACACAATAATATATTTGTGTAACCAATTTGTTTGCACATGCTATAATCGCCAATTTTGGTTTGTTCTTTCTTTTAACCAACCTGTTATATTTGTTAGCAACAGCCTCATTGTATTTTGTCGCACTCCATGTACCCATCACAATAGCTTTTCTTGTTTCCTTGTCAGCCATGTGGCTAATTCTTTCAGCACTGTTTACTGTTGTCCCACTATCTTTGCCACTCGGCACCACTCCAATAAAACTTTTTAACTGTTTAACATTCTCAAAATTTCTCATTCCATTTGTCCCAACTATTATTTCAATACACACAGTATCAGCCACACCAGGTATGCTTTTCATATATTTATATTCGTTTGCATACACGTTTTTTATACCCGTAATCAATATTTTTTCAAGCTCCTTTATATTAGTCTCTTTTTCTGTTATCATTCTGTCAAAAGTTATAAACAAATCATTTTCAACTATTTTGTTATACCCTTTTATCAAATTCTTTTCCAACATTTTCACAACCAAATTTTGCTCCTCTTCAGTTTCTGCAAACATTTCTATATTGTCAACTATTTTTTTTAATGCCTTGCTGTCTTGTCTTTTATCAATATATGTTTCTATTCTTTTGCATATTTCGTTTTTCATTTCTTTTGCTTTCCTATCTGTTTTTTTTACCAAAAAATATATATTATCCTTGTTTTGTTTCAGTTTTTGCAAGTCTTTTTTTGCCATCCTCCATATACTTCTTGTTATTTTCATCTGTTCATTCTCAACTATCCATTTGTTTTCTCTTGGTTTTTTGGCTATTCCAAATCTTGTTAATTCATAGCTATCTATTTTGTCGGTTCGTTTTCTTTTTTCACCCAGCACATTGTGCCATGCTTTTGATGCCTTGCTATTTATCACACTATATTTAATATTTAACAAGCTCAATTCTCTCATCAAAATTTTGTGATAAACTCCAGTGTTTTCCATCACTACTCGCCATTCTTTTTTCTCATTTTTATCTGGCTCCACCACGTTCAACCGCTTGCCGTTTAGCAAACCTACAAAACTTTTTATACCAGTTATATTATTTGTAAAGTCTTTATAATCATAACTTTTAGGATTTGTTTCATCCCCACGTACTCTCTTGGTAGGCAAGCAAACATCAAACGTATTTTTGCTAACATCCACACCAACATATACTATTTTTACTTTTTCCATTTTTTTTTTAATTTGTTATTAATCAATCATTAAATTGTAATTATCTTCGTCTATATAAATTTCAAATGTTTTTATCGCATCTTTTATTTGTTCTATTTTTTTGTCAAATTCTTTACGTCTCAGTTCTTTAACCCAATGCTCTATATTTCTACTATTCCAATGTTCTTTTTTTTGTTTTTCTACCGTTATTATTTGTTTTTTCAATTTTATAATTTCCTGCTTCATAAATTCTTTTCTATTCTCTTTTATTTTTTCTTTATTACTTTCATTTTTCATAATTTCATTTTTTTTTTAATAAATAATGTTGCAAAGCAACACCATATAACTACCTAATTTACAACATGTCAAAGAACTTAATAAAAAAAAAGGACACCACATTAATATTTGTTTTAAAATAGTTTGCGTACTAATATTATTATTTGTATTTTTACAAACTGTTTTCGCCAAAAAACTAATACCGTACTATACTTATACAAAATCGTTATTAACTACCCAATTCCGTTGGTCCTTATATTATTTACGTAGTCCAATTATTCCAGCTACTATTTAACGAATAGATACAACAGGGCGGTGACCTTAGTACTTTTTTATTTACGGGGCAAAGATAAAACAATTTACATATCAAACACAAGTATTTCGCTACATAAATAACACATTATCGTTATTTGTAATGAATATAAATAATGCTATATGAATATCAATAGATTAAAAGATACTATTAGTAAAAAAAAATATACGCAAAAAGAAATAGCTGATTTAATTGGTTTGTCTCAAACTGGTTTTGGGCAAGCAC